>DYDC01000041.1 GCA_020718125.1 Methylacidiphilum sp.
CGGAGGCGCCCACATTGTTGTTGACGGCAGCACGGCACGCCGGGTATGTTCACGTCGAACACGGCCAACCATACTCGAACATTCGTATCAATCATGCAGCCGCGTCATCAAGAGATTCTGGAGTTGCTGAGGGCCAAGGGCAGTTGCGGCGTGGATTTCCTCGCCCGGCGGCTCGGCGTCAGCGAAATGACCATCCGGCGAGATCTGCAAACACTGGGGGAAGAGACGCGGGTTGTGCGCACGCACGGCGGCGCAACGCTCGCGGAGCGGGTGGCGTTTGAGTTCAGCTTCCTGCAACGAACGCAGGTCAATCAGGCCGCCAAGCAAGCCATCGCCGCCGCGGCGGCGCGCGAGATCGTCAAGGCCCGCACGCTCATGCTTGATTCGGGCACAACCACGCTGGCGCTAGCCGAGTCGCTCAAATCTCACACCGGCCTGACGGTCATCACCACGTCGTTGCCGATCGCCTCGACGCTGCAATTCAGCCCGGGCATCGAACTGCTCTTGCTCGGCGGCTTGCTGCGACGGGATGCGCCGGACCTCGGCGGGCCGTTGACGGAGGCGAATCTGGAGAACCTGCGCGCGGACGTGGCGTTCATCGGCGCGGACGCGATTGATGCCAAGGGCGGCGTCTATAACAACGCGCTGCCCGTCGGCCGCATGTTGCGCAAGATGGCCGACAGCGCGGCGCGCGTGTTTGTGCTCGCCGACAGCTCGAAGCTCGGCAAGACCGGCCTGATGCGGTTCGGGCAACTTAACAGATGGGCCGCGCTCATCACCGACAACCGCGCCGATAAAACTCAACTCAGATCACTCAAAGCCGCAGGCGCCACGGTCATCGTGGCGCCGCTCGATCCAGAGAAGAAACCATGACGAAGAAAAAGACGACTCCCAACTGGGCCCACGTGAATCTGGCGACGATTCCCGACATCGAGGTGCCACCGCCGGGACCGCAATCGAAGCGCTGGCATGACCGCTGCACCAAGCTCTTCAAGGGTCTGTCGAGCCAGGTGAAGCTGTTCCCCGTGACGTTCGAGAGCGGCTACGGCTGCGTGCTGACCGACGCGGACGGCAACCGCTACCTGGATTTTTCGTCGGGCATCTACGTCACCACGCTCGGCCATTGTCACCCGAAGATCAGCGAGGCGGTGGCGAAATACGCGCGGCAGTTGATGAACGCGCACGACTTCACCACGCCGATCAAGACGCTGTTGCTGGAGAAACTGGCGCGGGTGCTCCCCGGCGACCTCGACGGGTTCCAGTTCTACGACTGCGGCACGGCGGCGGTCGAGGCCGGGATGCGCGTGCTGCGCGCCGCGACAGGCCGTAACGAGATGATCTCGTGCTTCTACGATTTTCACGGCAAGACTTACGGCGCGGCGTCACTGGCGGAGATTCGCTCTCCGGTGTATGGGCGCGTGCGCGCGCCGGGGATGCACATGGTGCCGCGGCCGAACCCCTATCGCCCGCTTTGGACGAAGGCGGACGGGACGATTGACACAGACAAGTATCTGGAGTTCTACGGCGAGTATATGGATCGCGCGACGGTCAACGATGTCGCGGGCTTTGTGTTGGAGCCGATTCAGGGTTGGGGCGGTTCGGTGATGCCGCCGGACGATTTCTTCCCGAAGCTGCGCAAGTTCTGCGACGCGCGCGGAATCCTGCTCATGGCCGACGAAGTCCTCACGAGCTGGGCGCGCACAGGCAAATGGCTCTGCATGGAACATTGGGGTGTCGTGCCCGACGTGGTCTCGATCGGCAAAGGTTTCGGCAACGGGTTCCCCGTCACGTGCGTCGCCGTGCGCGAGCCTTGGAAGGAGTCGTTCGAGAAAATCAGCGCCTCATCGTCCTACGGCGGCAACCCGATGGCTTGCGCGGCGGCGCTGGCGTCCATCGAGGTCATCGAAGAGGAGAACCTGCTCGAACGCTCGCTGCACCTGGGCGAGTTGGCGATGAAGCGCATGAAGAAGATGATGGCTGAGCATCGCATCATCGGCGACGTGCGCGCCAAGGGCTGCTTGATGGGTATCGAACTGGTGAAAGACCGCAAGACGAAGGAGCCGTTCGATGAAGCCGGCAGGCGCGTGTATCAGAAGGCGTTTGGCAAAGGTCTCGCGTGGATTCCGGCGGGCCACATTTTGCGCATGAGTCCGGCGGTTGTGATGGAGGACGAACTGTTGCTGAAGGGTCTCGACATCATTGACGAGGCGATCGGCGAGACGGAGAAGGAGCTTGGTTGCTGAGGGCGCGCCATGAACGAACTCGATCGAGCATTGGACATCGCGTTGAAAGGGCCGGAGGCTGCACGCGCGCTGGCGGAGTTTCAGCGCCAGATCGCCGCATGGAACGTCGCCCTGCCGGCGGTCGAGCCGCTGGTGCTGGATTTTGGCTTGGGCGACTTCCGGCGCGTCGGATTGATCGAATACTGGATCGCCAACGAAACCGCCGCGGGCTACTGCGGCAAATATCTTTTCGTCTTCGACGGCCAGACTTGTCCGCTCCACCGGCACCGCGTCAAGCACGAGACGTTCTTCGTGGTGAAGGGACGCGTGGCGATGGAATACGATGGCCGCCGGTTGGAGTTGGGCGAAGGCGGCGTGCTGCCAGTCGAGCCGTGGAAGTTTCACAGCTTCACTGGCATCGGTCCGGCGTTGTTGTTGGAGCTGAGCATGCCCTGCCAGGTGGACGACAACTACTTCGACAATCCGAACATTCCAATCGGCAAAAATTATCGCGGGAGGAGCCAGGCATGACGCTCAACACGCCGGCCGTTGCCGCTGATTCGAAGCCAGCCAGCATCCGGTATCTCTATCTCATCACCCTCGTCGCGGCAGTGGGCGGTTTCCTTTTCGGCTACGATCTCTCGTTGATTTCCGGCGCGATCATCTTTCTGAAAGCCGAGTGGGGTCTCTCGCCATTTTGGATGGGAGCGATCACCGGCAGCGCGATTCTCGGCTGCCCGTTCGGTCCGCTGGCGGGCATTTCGTTGGCCGATACTTTCGGGCGGCGCAGCACGTTGATCTTCTCGGCGTTCCTCTTCCTGGTTTCAACCGCAGGCAGCGCTCTGGCCGCGGGCATGACGCAGTTTGCCGTCTGGCGGTTTGTCGGCGGCGTCGGCGTCGGTCTGGCCTCGACGGTCTCGCCGATGTATATCGCCGAGGTGGCTCCCGCGCGGCTGCGCGGGCGCTTGGTGGTCGTCAACCAATTGGCGATCGTGATCGGTCTCTCGCTGTCGGTCTATGTGACCTATCTGCTTTCGTTCGGCGGGCATTGGCGCTGGATGTTTGCCACACAGGGCATTCCCACGCTGGTGCTTGCGCTCGGGTTGTTCTTGGTGCCGGAAAGTCCGCGCTGGCTCGCGGCTGTAGGGAGATCGGCCCAGGCTCTGGCGGTGCTGACGCGCGTTAACGGCCGCACGCAGGCGGAGCGGGAACTCCGGGATATTCTGGCCGAACTGGGCGAGGAGACCGGCGGCTTCCGTGAACTCTGGCAGCCCGGCATTCGCAGGGCGGTGGCCATCGGCATCGCGTTGATGGTCTTCTCCCAGATCAACGGCGTGAACATGATCCTGCTCTACACGCCGACGTTGTTCATGGAGGCGGGCTTGACCAGCGCACCGGATGCCATTCTCAACAGCGTCATCATCACAGTTTGGATCACGCTCTGCACGATCATCGCCTTCTGGCTCACCAAGCGGTTCGGACGCCGGCCGATCTTGATCATCGGCACGCTGGGCATGGCCTGCGGTCACGTGCTGATGTTTCTCAACTTTGCCTGCAAGCTGCCCACCCTCCTGACCTTGGCGGCCATGTTTGTGCCGACGGGCGCGTTCACGCTCACGCTGGCGCCGTTGAGCTGGGTCGTGCTGTCCGAGCTTTATCCCAACCGGGTCCGCGGCAAAGCCATGTCGCTCGCGGTGGGACTGATGTTCCTGGCGTCCTACATCACCGTGAACGTGTTCCCGATGGTCCTTGATTGGTTCAAAGCTGCGTTTGGCCATCCGGGCGGCACGTTCCTGATCTTCATGGGCATCTGCATCGCTTGCTCGCTGTTCGTCTGGCGTATGCTGCCGGAGACGAAGGACCAAACCCTGGAAGAAATCGGACGCTTCTGGCTGCACTCAGACCAGAAGGAGCAACGCGAGAGATGAACTTTCCCTTCCCAAAACAAACCCAGTGCCCGAAAGGAGAAATATGACAAACATGACTCAGACCAGAAGGAGCAACGCGAGAGATGAACTTTCCCTTCCCAAAACAAACCCAGTGCCCGAAAGGAGAAATATGACAAACATGACTCAAGACCGTTGTTTTCGTTGCTTACTGACCAGCCCGCTAGCCGCGGCCGCTTTGTTGGCCGGGGTGCTGTTCCCCGCCTTCACCGAGCAGGGCCGAAGCGCTGAAGCGGCTTCACAACCGGGCGAAAAGATAGTCGGGATGTATGTCCACCAGCACTGGGTGTATAAGCATCCCTACGCCGCGCGCACCTGGACGCTTGAGGACTGGCAGGGCTATCTGGGATGCCTGCGCCGGCTGGGTTTCAACGCGGTGATGATCTGGCCCATGCTGGAGATCATGCCCCAGCCACTGACCGACAGCGACCGGGCGAGCCTGGAAAAGATCGGCCAGGTCATCAGCTTCGCCCACAAACAGTTGAGGATGAAGGTGTGGATCGCGCTGTGCCCCAACATTGTCGCCGACAACGGCGTGGCCCGGCAGGCGAGCTTCAGCGAGCGGCTCCCTTACCATACTATGGTTCTCGTGGATCCCGCCGACAGGGAGGCCGTGCAGCGGATGGTGCGGTGGCGTGAGGGACTGTTTCGGCCGCTAGCCGAGGCCGATGGGGCGTCGATCATCGACGGCGACCCCGGCAGCTATCCGAACACGACCAACGAGGATTTCATCTTCCTCCTGGCCGAACACCGCAAGATGCTCGACCGCCTGCGTCCGGGGATTGAGTTGAATTACTGGATGTGGTGGGGGTGGGAGAGCGCTTCGCGTCGCTTCCAAGGGAAGCACGCCAAACCAACGGCGGAGGAGCACCTCGACGTCCTCAGCCGGCTCAAGCGGCTCAATCCCGAGCCGTGGGGCCTGATGAACCCCTATCAGTATGACGCTTTGCCCGTTGCCAAGAAGCTGGGAATCGACTCCCGGGTGATCCAGCTCCACTACGGTCGGATTGAGGGCGAACCAGCCTTCCCTATAACCAACTTCGGCGGCGAGGGGGCATACCAGGCCGGCGGTGGGGTGGGTCCGCGCGGGGTGATGGGCAATGCACAAACCCACTGCGTTCAGTTGCCCAATACCTTTGCCTTTGCGCGCGGCGCGCTGGGCAAGCCGGCGGCGGAGGCCGACTACCTCGATTTCGCCGAGCAGCTTATCCCCGGCCAAGGAGCGAACATCCTGGCCGGCTGGAAGGCCTTGGGCGGGGTTCAAGCTCTCCGATTGACCGGAGCCGTTCAGTCGACGAACATCCTGGCCGGCTGGAAGGCCTTGGGCGGGGACGACCCGCAGCCGATGCAGGCCGCCGCCGACGCGCTCGAACGATTACCTTCGGACACCCTCAAGGGCGGACCGTTGGAGGGACTGCTCTTCGGCGACCCGCAGCGGTTCGTGACCGACCTGGCGCTGCAACTTCGCTTCAAGGCGGCCTGCGAGGAGTTCTGGACGGCCGCGGAGAAGAAACAGCCGCTCAAGGCGCCGTTCGGCAGGTTTCTCGCCGCGCTCGAAGCCTGGCAGCAGCGCCACGGCTACCAGGGCCCGTGGCCGTGGCAACGCCTGGATCGCGCGTTGCGGGCGCTCGATTCGCCGACGATCAACGCCGTGCTGCTGTCGGGTTGGAAATGCGAGAGACCAGAAGCCAAGACGCCCTTTGGTCAATCCAAGGAGCTCCTTTACCGGATGGAAACCTACACGCCACGCCTGCTGGAAGCGATGCGAATCACCTACGAGCGGATGGGAAAACCAGTGGTCGGGCCGTGAAGGGAGACTTCCAGATGAAACCTCGCGAGCGATTTGTTACGGCCCTGCGTTGCGGCGTGCCCGACCGCGTGCCGGTGTATGACTTCATCGGCGGCCGCAAGCTGCAACGCGATCTGCTGGGTTACAGCACCGAATTGATCGAGGCGGAAAGCCAACTCCACTTGGCGTCCATGCTGGGCTTCGACGCGGTTTGGCTCCCCATCGGCGGGTTCTGCGGCATCGAACACGAGTGCCACCCCGATGGCGCCAAATACCAGGACGAGTGGGGTGTCACCTACATCAAGCACGGTTGGCCGATCATGGTGCAGACCGATGTGCCCATCAAGAGCCGGACGGATTGGCGCAACTACGCGCTGCCGGACCCACGGGCGCCACAGCGAGCTCGATGGGTTCGCGAAGCGGCCAAGGCCAACCAGGAGGAACTGGCGGTTCTGGTGGGAGTGCTGGGCCCGCTGACCATGCTCTACTGGTATTTCATGGACGCGCAAACCCTTTCCCTGACCCTCTACGACGATCCGGCGCTGGTGCGCGAGATGTGCGCGGCCTACGTTGATTGGGCGACCCAGGCGGTCCAGACTGCCTGTGCCGCCGGTCCTATTGACGCCTTCTACCTCGCTGACGATTGGGGCGGCACCAGCGGCTTACTCATGTCGCCCCAGCATCTGCGTGAGTTCTTTTTGAAGCCCTACGGCCAGATCGTCCAGGCGATGCGCGAGATCGGCGTGGCGGTGATCATGCACAACGACGGAAAAATCTGGGACGTGCTGGACGACTTGGTGGCCACAGGCGTCAACGGCTACCACCCGGTGGAACGAGCGGCGGGGATGGACTTGGCGACGGTCAAGCAGCGTTATCGCGGGCGGCTCTGTCCGATCGGCAACATCAACAACAAGACCACGATGGTTTCCGGCACGCCCGACGATGTGCGCCGGGAGGCGATGGAATGCTTGAGGATCGGCGCCCCGGGCGGAGGATATATCCTGGCGACCGACCACAGTCTGCACGACGACATTCCTTTGGAAAACGTCTATGCCTTCATCGAAGTCGCCAAGAAGCGCGGTGTCTATCCGCTGCAACAGCAAATCTTGGGGTCAGGGCTTGACAGCGCCAGCCGATTACATCCTGCGGATGAGTCCGGCGGTCGTGATGGAGGACGAGATGCTGCTGAAGGACCTCGACATCATTGACGAAGCCATCGGCGAGACGGCGAAGGACCCCGGTTACTGAGAGGACGCCACAATGAAAACCATTCGTTTCGGCATCATCGGCTGCGGATTGATGGGACGCGAACTGGCCAGCGCCATGGCGCGCTGGTGTCACTTGGCGGACATGGACGCGCGCGCCGAGTTGGTGGCGGTGTGCGATCGCGTTGACGCGGCGCGGCAGTGGTTCGTCGAGCGCATCCCGTCGGTCCGGCAGTCCACGGCGGACTATCGCGAACTGCTCGCCAACCCGGACGTGGAGGCCGTCTATTGCGCGGTGCCGCACAACCTGCACCGTGAGCTTTACTGCGCGATTATCAGCGCGGGCAAACACCTGTTCGGCGAGAAACCATTCGGCATGGACAAGCCCGCCAACGACGCCATCCTCGCGTGCGTCGCGCAGCATCCGCGCCAGATCGTGCGCTGCTCGTCGGAGATGCCGTTCTACCCCGCCGTCCAGCGCATCTTCGCCATGATCGAGTCAGGCGCGTTCGGCCAGGTCATCGAAGTCAACACCGGCTTCCTTCACTCCAGCGACCTCGACCCGGACAAGCCGATCAATTGGAAACGGATGGTCGAGGTCAACGGTGAATACGGCGTGATGGGCGACCTCGGCATGCACGCCTGCCACGTGCCGTTCCGCGCCGGCTGGACGCCGCGCAACGTGCGCGCCGTGCTCTCCGACATCGTCAAGGAACGCCCCGACGGCAAGGGCGGCCGCGTCCCCTGCCGCGCGTGGGACAACGCCACCTTGCTCTGCGAGACGACCGACCCGCGCAGCGGCGAACCGTTCCCGTGGACGATCAAGTTGCAGCGCATCGCGCCCGGCGAGAAGAACACGTGGTATGTCGAGATCAAAGGCACCAAAGGCTGCGCACGGTTCTCGACGAAAAACCCGAAGTTGCTGGAAACTCTGCACTACACCGGCGGCGAGCAAAGCTGGCAGCAAACCGACGCGGGCTACGAGCCTGCGTTCAAGGCCATCACCGGCGGCATCTTCGAGTTTGGTTTCTCCGACGCCTGCCAACAAATGATCGCCGCGTTCACCTGCGAATTGGCCCGCGGCAAACCGCTGCGTCCATCCGCCGGCTGCGTGACGCCCGATGAGACCGCGCTGAGCCATCGGTTGTTCACCGCGGCCCTGGAATCGCAGCGCAAACAGGCGACAGTGGCCGTGTTACCATGAAAGAGATGGCTGCAAAGAGTCTGCTTGCCGGCAGTGCCACACGCGACATCACACCGACCAAGCCGATGTTTCTCGCCGGCTATCCGCACGTGCCGCGCACGTCAACGGGTGTGCATGATCCGTTGCTCGCGTCCGCGCTCTATCTGGCCGACGGCAAGACGGCGCTGCTGCTGATCGGCCTGGACATCCTGTTCATTTCGCAACGCTCGACGATCGTTTGCCGCGAGGCGATCGGCAAGGCGACCGGCATTCCCGCGGGCAACATCCTCATCAGCGCCAGCCACACGCACTCCGGCCCGGTCACCAACGATCAACTCGCCTGGAGCGGCGATCCGCTGGTCCCGCCGGCTGATCCCGAATATCTGGAGCAGTTCCACTGTGGCATCATCGAAGCTGGCATTGCCGCGCACGCCGCCGCCATGCCGGCGAGGCTCGCAGTCACCAGTGCCGTCGCCGAGGGCGTCGGCTGCAACCGGCTCGATCCCAACGGCCCGTTCGATTCCGAAGTCGGCCTGCTGGCCCTCAAGAGCGAGCGCGACGGCCGGCTCTTCGCGCTCGATCTGGTCTATGGCACGCACCCGACCGTGTTGCACGAGGACTCGAAGCTGGTGTCGTCGGACTTCCCGCACTTCACCCGCCAGCAGATCGCGGAAGCGTTTCCCGGCGTGACCACGGTTTATCACAACGGCCCGTGCGGCAATCTCAGCCCGCGCTACCACGTCAAAGGCCAGACGTTCGCCGAGGCCGAGCGGCTGGGCCGGAGACTGGGAGAGTCGGTCGTCCATTCGCTGCGCGCGTTGAAGGACACGGATTTTCGCGCTGACATCCCGCTCGCGGCGCGCCATGGACAAGCGGAGCTTGTGCCGAACAAGTTTCTACCCGTCGCCGAAGCCGAGGCCAAGCTGCGGCAGGCGCGCGAGCGTTACGAGCAACTCAAACGCGACAGCGCGCCCCACGGCCCGGTCCGCACGGCCGAGTGCGTCGTGTTCGGCGCCGAGATGGCGTTGGCGCTGGCACGGGCGCAGGCATCGGGCGAAGTCGCCAGACGACAAGCGGAGTTCGGACACGCAGAGGTGCAGGCGCTTCAGATTGGCGAACTGTTTCTGGCCGGGCTGCCGGGCGAACAATTCGTGGAGTATGGCTTGGAGATAAAACGCCGCGTGCCCCGGCGCGCGTTCGTCATCAGCAACTCCAACGGGGAGTTGCAGGGCTACATCGTCACGCCCGAAGCCGCGGCCGCAGGCGGTTACGAAGCGGCTTGGGCGCTCTTCCGAGCCGAGTCCGGCGCGCGGATGGTCAACACGGCTGTCGAGTTGATGAAGGGGCTGCCGTCATGATTCTCGGAATTGACCTCGGCTCAACCTCGTTCAAAGCGGCAATTGTGGATCGCGGGCTGGAGGTGCGCGGCGTCGGCTCTGCGCGTCTGGATTACCACTTTGCCAGCGGCGGCAAGGTGGAACTCGACGTGGATGGTGTCTCGACCGCATTTTGCGAAGCGGTGGTTGCCGCGTTGCGCGCGGCGCGCATGAAAGCGACCGCGTTGCAAGCCATCGCGATCACCAGCCAGGCGCAAACGTTCACGGTGCTGGACAAACGTGGCCGCGCGAGGATGCGCTTCATCTCGTGGCAGGACAACCGGGCTGGCGCGGCGTGCGCGGCGCTCAAGAACACGCCATCGCTGGCGGACTTCGCCGATCATTGCAGCTTCGGCGAGCCGCTCGCGGCGTTGCAGATATGTCAGATCAAGCGCTTGCAGCAAACGCGTCCCGATTTCATCCAGCCCAACGACACGCTTCTGAAACTGCCGGCTTACTTCGTGTGGCGGCTGACGGGCGAGCCGGTCATGGACGACAACCTGGCGGCGATGAGCGGCCTCTACTCGCTTGCGCTGCGCCACTGGTGGCCCGCCGCGCTCAAGGCGTGCGGCATCCGGCGCGAGCAACTGCCGCGCGTGATTCCCGTCGGCAGCGTGGCGGCGCGCACGTCCGCAGGCGCGCGAGAGTTCGGCCTGCCTGCGGGCATTCCCGTGGTGCTCGCGGGTAATGACCAGACTGCCGGCGCTTACGGCGCGCAACTCGACAGGAACAACGCGGTGTTACTGACGCTCGGCACGGCGCAGGTCGCCTATGTCTGTCTGCGACGAATGCCCACTCCCCATGCCGCGCTCGTTCGCGGCCCGTATCCGGGCGGCCGGGCGTATCGTCTGGCGGCGGACGGTTGTGGCGGCAACATCATCAACTGGGCGCAGACCGTCCTCGCCGGCTGCGAGAACGACGAGAGGTTCTTCGCGCAAGCGGCCAAGTCCGAGCGCGGCTGTCGCGGCCTCGTCTTCGAGCCGACGCTGGACAGCGGCACGGGCGCGTGGCGGAACATCGGCCTTCATCACGCGCCGTCCGAGTTTTCCCGTTCGGTTCTCGATGCGCTGAGCAAGCGGATGGCGGCGATGGTGAGGAATCTCGGCGCCAGCCCGCGTCGCTGCAAAGTCCTCGCCGCAGGCGGCGGCAGTCAGAGCGCATTGTTTGTGCAGACTGTCTCCGAGGCGCTCGGCGCGCCGATCACAGTTACAACCGCCAGTCCTTTCCTTGGCGCGGGGCGGATGGCGGTTGAGGCGGTCATGCGTTGAGTGGGTCCTCTCGTGAAGAAAGGCCGCCGCTGTGATCTTCAATTTGCTTTGATGAAGTCCCGCGATCTCTCAACCCGATAACCGAAGTTGACCGTAGCGCCGGCATCCTTGCCTGCACAACTTCGGTGTTCGGGTTGAATCGTTTCCAATCCTCCGGCCTTGGCGGAATCAGGCTGCGGGCAATGACGAACGACGGCGCCGGACGGGAGTCCGGTTCGTCCTTGTAGCGCGGGTGTCGGTGGCCCCAATAGCTGTCGTAGAACTGGCAGTTGGCGCCCACCCAGTTGAAGATTGCCTCCAACTCGGCTCTGGCGGCGCGGTTGAAAGGGGACATGGACCTGAACGCCGGCGCAATCCTGGACGGCGCAGCATCCATTGAGGTCGTGGGCCGTCAGCTATTCGACTTGCCGCTGGCCACAGCCAGCGACCGGTGGCGCCGGGCGGAGCACAACAAGCACCGCGAATTTATGGTTTGGGATGAAGAAGGTGTTTCGTTATAGTGTGACGCCATGACGCCGTCGCTCGAAGCGATCAAGCCGCAACTGGACCGGATCATCGCGCGGATCGTGCGGGAGCATCGTCCGCTGAAGATCATCCTGTTCGGCTCCTATGCCTGCGGCCAGCCGCACGAAGGCAGCGACGTGGATCTGTTGATCGTGAAGGAGGATGTGCAGCCGGCGCGCTGGCAGCGGTATGTGGACGTGTGTCGCTCCATCCGTGATCTGCGCCGCGGGCTTTCCATTGAGGCGCACGTGGTCACGCCGGGGGAACTGAACGAAGGGTTGCGACTGATCAATCCCTTCTATCGTGAGATCACTGAACAAGGAGTTGTGCTCTATGACGCAGCCGCCAAGCGACGAGTTGACGCAATGGCGATGGCAGGCTGACCGCCGTTGGATTTCACCGAAGCCAGACAACTCATCAAACTGCTGACTACCTGACCTATGGCCTACCTCGGTTGTGACGTTGGAACCACGGGGACGAAAGCCGTCGTTTTCGATAACGATGGAAACATCTTGTCGTCCGCTTACCGCGAATACCACCTGCTGACGCCCCAGCCCGGCTGGGCGGAACTGGACCCGCGCGAAGTCGCTGACGCGGTCGAGGCCGTCGTCGGCAAGGCGGCGCGCAAGGCGAAGCAGCCGGTCGAGACGGTCGCTTTCTCGGCGCTGGGCGAGGCCATCACGCCGCTCGACGGCCAGGGCCAGCCGCTGGACCACACCATTCTCTCCATGGACTCGCGCGCCTCGGCGCAGACGGCGCGGCTGCGCGAACAGTTTGGCCCGCAACGGTTCTTCGAGATCACCGGCCACCCGCTGCACCCGATGCACACCATCAGCAAGCTGATCTGGTGGCGCGAGAACAAGCCGGACACGTTCCGGGGCGCGGCACGGTTCCTGGGCTGGCAGGAGATACCCGCCGTGCGGCTGGGGCTGCCGGCGAAGATTGATTATTCGCTGGCGTCACGCCTCGGCATCTTCGACATCCGCAAGAAACAATGGTCGGAACCGCTGCTGGCATTGACGGGCGTGGAGCCGAAGCAGTTGCCGGAGGCGGTGCCGTCCGGCGCGATCATCGGCGAAATCCCGGCTGCCATCCGTGAGCGTCTGGGGCTGGCCAAGGGTTGCGTGCTGGTGGCGGGCGGCCACGACCAGCCGTGCGCGGCGCTGGGCGCGGGCGTCGTCAAGCCCGGCCTCGCGGTGGATGGGCTGGGCACGGTCGAATGCATTACGGTGGCCTACGATCATCCCGTGACCGACGAGAACATGCTCGGCGGCAATCTCTGCTGCATGCCGCACACGGTGGAGGGGATGTATGCGTCGCTGGCGTTCAGCTTCGTCGGCGGCAGCTTGTTGCGCTGGTTCCGCGACAACTTCGCCGACGCGGAGAAGGCCGAGGCGGATCGGACGGGCCGCGATGTGTATGACGTGCTGGTGGAGCGCGCGGTGGCGGCCAAGCATCCGCCGTTCATCGTGCCGCACTTGTTCGGGACGGGCACGCCGTATCTCGATCCGCATTCCAAGGGTGTCATCGCGGGCCTGACGCTGGGCACGAAACGCGAGGACATCGTGCGAGGCATCCTCGAAGGCGTCGCGTTCGAGATGCGGGTGAACCTGGAGATTCTGTCAAAAGCAGGCGTGCCGCTGGAGGAGCTTCGTTGCACCGGCGGCGGCGCGAAGTCGCCCGGCTGGATGCAACTGAAGTCCAACCTCTGGGGCAAACGGCTTTGCACGCTGAACGTCGCCGAGGGCGGCGCGCTCGCTTGCGCCATGCTCGGCGCGGTGGCCATCGGCAAGTTCAAGAGCCTCCGTGAGGCGGTGGAGAAGACCGTGCGCGTCACCGGCGCCTACGAGCCGGACATGAAGGAGCACGCGCGTTACAGCGAACGGTATCAGATATACCGGGAACTTTACCCGCGGCTGAAGGAACTGCTCAACCGGATGTAATGCAAAGCAGCCGCGTCACTCCGAGGCTGTGAGGTTTTTCATTTGACCGAGTAATCGCATCGGCTGGCAGTCGCCGCCGAAGCGTTCAATGCCCTGGTTGTATTCGTCGTAGTCATGGTCCGAGTCGTAGGTGTGGCGTTTGACGAAGAGCAGCTTCTTGCCCGCCAGCAGCGGGTGTTCCGTCACCAACGCCTCTCGCTGGAGGCTCTGGATTTCGCGGAGCAGTTGCTCTCCGGGCGCTTCAGCCTTCGCCATCAACTGCCGCCGCAACTCACCCGCACGCGCCAGCAGCCGTTCACCGGGATATCTGCCGGGAAATGCGCCGTGGAGTTCCGTCGCCGCGGCGATGAGCGCGTCCACGTCGCGAAGACCCGCGCGCAGTTCCGCCGCTGTCACACA
>DYDC01000042.1 GCA_020718125.1 Methylacidiphilum sp.
CTGCGCCCGGTGCAAGGCCAGGGTGGAAGCCATCGCCAATCCGCCGAAGCGTTCGAAATCGGCGTGAACGGGGCCATTCGTATTATTCACAACCGGCGGCGCAAGCTGTGGTGAGTTCGTCGCCGTTGTGTTCGAGTCCGTGTGGATGCGGTCAGCGGACAGGCCGGAAGAGAGCGAGGAACCCCCTCAGATTGCCTTGCCCCAATCCTCAACGCGCAAGCCTTCGATGTCTTCGAAGTGCGCGACATTGAGCGTGGCAACGGTCAAGTCGTGCGCGCGAGCGGTTGCCGCGATCAGCAGGTCAAAGGGCGGGCGCGGACGGCCGAGTTTGTTCATGTGCGCGGCGATTCTTGCGTAGGTCTCCACGACACGACGGTCAATAGGCAAGAGCGGCAGACGACCGCGCAGAATGGCGCGGTAGGCTGCCCAGAGCCGATCCGAATCCTTCGCCTCCAATCCTTGGAGCAACTCGGCCTCGCAGATCGCGGAGATTGCCAGCCGTTCATCGCCAAGGGCGCGCCAGCGTCGCTCGACTTCGGGCAGGGGCAACTTCCGCAACGGCTGACAATAAACGGATGTGTCGAGCAGGTGTGTGGCGGCCATAGGGCTTCAGTTGTCGAGCAACTGACACACAGGTTGGAGTTCGCGGGCCGGGAGGTCCAGTTCCGCCGGGAGCGTGCCGCCGCGAGCGAGGAACTTCGACCGGGCCGACCACACAGATTGCTTGCCGTTCTCGACCGGCTCGATCCGCACGAGGGGTTTGCCGCGCTTGGTGATGGTGACCGGCTCGTGACGCTTCGCCACTCGCTCGCAGATTTGCGCGAGGTTACTCATTGCTTCCACTAGACCAACGGCTTTCATCACGAGCCAACTGAAACAGGTTGGGCAGGGGCTGTCAAACCCGCAAGTGGCGAGCGCCGTCGTGCTCCCGCTTCACTCTGCCTGTCCACCTATGGGCGAAGATGCGCCCGCCTACTTCATCGACAAACTCTTGTCGGCGATGAGCGTCGGCGCGTCATAGACGGGGATGTCTTTGAACGTCAGCTTGTCGCCGTCGCGCGCCATCTTCTCCGCCGGAATTTCGTGGATGCCGCCGGTGATCAGGTCCAACCAGACCGGATCGGTGACCGAGTGGTTCCCCAATTTACTCCGCGTGTCCGTCCCATCGTGCCATCTCCAGAACCCCGGCAGACCAAACGGCCGCACTTGGTTGTTACCGGGCCGTTTGTAGCAGCCTTCGCCGTATCCGCGGCGGCTCGGCGTCTGCAATCCCCACGCGCGTCGGTTCTCGCGTGGGCCGTGTAACGAGGCTGACAAGTTCGCTTGCGCTACGGCCCGATGGGTGGCTGGCCCTGCACCGACCAGGACATCTACTATCGAGCTTTCATTACATGAGTCACCTCACAGTAACGTCGAGTATCACTACGCGGGGAACAACCAATTCCCGCGACCGGTCTTTCACCGGCAAGACACGCAGCCTTATGGGCTGCGAGCGGATTCGCCGGATCGAAACAAAGACAAAGCTGAAGCCTCAGAACAGTTCGCGTTGAGGCTTCGCGTTTCGCTTGACTCCCAGTTTCTTGTAAGCCATCTCCGTCGCGACACGCCCCTGCGGCGTGCGCTGGAGATAGCCCTCCTGGATGAGGAACGGCTCATAGACCTCCTCAATGGTGTCCGGCTCCTCGCCCACAGCCACGGAGATTGTGTTGATGCCGACGGGGCCGCCGCTGTGCTTGTGGACGATGGTTTCGAGGATGCGCTTGTCCATCTCGTCCAGCCCGTGTTCGTCAATCTCCAGCATCGCGAGCGCCTTGTCGGCGATGTCCGCCGTGATCCGGCCGTCGGCGCGGACCTGCGCGTAGTCGCGGACGCGGCGGAGGAGATTGTTGCAGAGCCGCGGCGTGCCCCGCGAACGGCGGGCGATCTCGATCGAGCCGGCCTCGTCCACCTCGACGTTCAGGATGCGGGCCGAGCGTTTGCAGATATGCTGCAAGTCCTCCGCGCCGTAGTAATCCAGCCGGTCCGCGATCTCGAACCGGCTCCGCAGCGGCGCGGTGAGCAGCCCGCTGCGCGTCGTGGCGCCGATGAGCGTGAACCGCGGCAGGTTCAGCCGCACGCTGCGCGAGTTCGGCCCCTGGTCAATCATAATGTCGAGCCGGAAGTCCTCGATCGCCGGGTAGAGATATTCCTCCACTGCCGCAGGCAGGCGATGGATCTCGTCAATGAACAGCACGTCGCCTTTTTCGAGCTTTGTCAGCAGCCCCGCGAGGTCGCCGGCGCGCTCGATGGCCGGCCCGCTGGACACCGTGATGTTCGCGCCCATCGCCCGCGCGATGATGTGGACCAACGTGGTCTTGCCGAGGCCGGGCGGCCCGCTGAGGAGGATATGGCCGACGGGTTCCTTGCGCCGCTTGGCCGCCTCGACGGCCAGTCCAATCCGCTCCTTGACCTTCCTCTGGCCGACGTAGTCCGCAAACGTCTGCGGCCGCAGCGTCAGTTCAAACGCCTTGTCCGGATGCTGGATGCTGTCGGTGACAAACCGGTCGGTCATACCGCCCGCGAGGATGCGGAACGGGCGTGGGCGCGGCAAGCGAAATCACGGCGGTTGTGGCCGTTGCAGGGCGGATTGAAGGGTGATAGGATGACCGCCACATGATTGATGAGAGAGACAGACCACTGTTGCCGTTTGAGCTGATGGATCGGCAGGTGTTGTTGAATCTGGCGCTGGGGGGGCTGGCACTGGGGCTGGTTGCCTACATGTATCTGTTCGTGGGGAAACTGTATCAATTCTACGGGGGCTATCTGACGCTGGAGGTGGGGCAGATGTATTCGCACGCGCCGATCATGCCGCTGGTGACGGCGTGGCTGGTGTGGCGGAAGCGGTTTGAACTGTTTGCGGCCCCGCGCCGGCAGTCGTGGGGCGGCTTGGCGCTGGTCGTGGTGGCGTTGCTGATGTTTTTTGTCGGGCACAAGGCGATCCAGTGGAGGCTGCTGATCGTCTCGATGATCTTGTTGTTGTGGGCGATCTCTTTTTACCTGTGGGGCTGGCAGGTGGCGAAGCGGTTGATTTTTCCCATCGGGATCTTGTTGCTGGTGGTGCCGATGGAAGTCATCTCGGAGATGACGGGTCCGCTGAAACGCTTCGTGTCGGCAACCGCAGCGGTTTTGCTGAACATGTTTGGCGTGGCGGTGGAGCAGGATGGGGCACGGCTGTATTCGGTGCCCCACGGGCGGTTTCAACTGGAGGTGGCGGATGCGTGCAGCGGGGTGCGCTCGTTGATGGCGCTGGTGACGCTGGCGATGGTGTATGGCTATGTGTCGCGGAGCAGGCAATGGCAACGGTGGGTGCTGGTGGTGTCCGCGATCCCGCTGGCCATGCTGGGCAATCTGATCCGGGTGACGGCGAGCGGTGTAGTGGGGAGCGTGTTTGGGCAGCCGGCCATCGGCAAGTTCGACAATTACTCGACCTATGTGGTCTTCATCCCGGCGATTGCGGTCTTGCTTTTGGTGGATCGGCTGCTGGACGCGGATTTCGGGGCGTTGCGCGACCGGTGGTTGGGCAAGAAGCAAACTCGGGAGGCCATGCCATGAAAAGCTGGCAGGGATTTGTGGTGGTGTTGGCGCTCATCGGCGCGACCATGGGCCTGACGGCAATGGTCGGGGAGGTGAAGAGCGCGACCGATCCCGGCATCGTGATGTCGCTGCCAACGCGGATGGGCGAGTGGGTTGGCGAAAGGCAGGCGGTGAGCGACGTGGAGCAGCAAGGCTTGCCGCGCGACACGGAGTTTGAGCGGAAACGATATTTCAACGCCGCCGGGGAGGAGATTTACTGCTCGATCGTGATGGCGGGCAAGGACACGCGCAGCATCCACCGTCCGGAGATTTGCCTGCCGTCGCAAGGTTGGAGCATTCTGGACAGCCGGTATGAGGACGTGCCGCTGGCCAAGGGCGCGAGGCGGTCGCTGGAGGTGCGGGCGCTGAAGGCGTATCATCCGCCCTATGCCGGCGGCGGTGATACCGGGGTGGAAAGATTGAATTACTACTGGTTTGTTGGTAAAGACCGGGTGACGGCGTCGCACTGGTTGCGGGCGGCGTGGAACATTTTCGACCGGCTGGCGCACAGCGTCAACCATCGCTGGGCATACATCACCGTGCTGGCGAATCTGCCGCCGGTCCGCGATGCGGCCCGGAAGCGTGAGATTGAAGAGCGTGGCCGGAGCCGGCTGCGCGAGTTCATTGGGATGTTGTATCCGGAGTTGCAGCATCCAGACGCCACTGCGGACAAATGATGCCATGCTGAAGAAGCGGCGCGAGCTGGAAGGGCAGATGCATGAGGTCATTGACCTGATGCTGCTGGCGTTGTGTATGTATGCGGCCCATACGCTGCGCCGGCATCTGGGGGAGGAGATGGCCTTACGGCCGACGATCTTGTTTCGGGAACACGTATGGGTGGCAGTCGCCGCGGCGGCCTTGGGGCATTTTTCTCTGAAGGCGCACGGGTTCTACTCGCGGTCCATCGGCAGGGAGCCGGGCCGCGTTTTCTGGGACGCGGCGCGCAGCATGGGTATTTGTGTGCTGGTCCTGTTGGCGGGTCTGTTTGTGTTAAATGTCCAGGACGTTAACCGGGCGACGTTGTTCATGTTTGGTGGCTTGGGAGCCGTGGGCGTGTGGGTGTCTGCCCTCGTGTGGCAGCATCTGGTCCTTATGTCCGCCTCGTTTCGGCACAATCGCCGGCTGGCGGTGCTCGTGGGCAGCCCGACGGAGAATCAGGAATTCGTCCGGCAGATTGAGAAGCACGTGGAGTGGGGGATCGAGACCCTGGGTCAGGTCAACCTCAATGTGCAGACCGTTGAAGATTTGGGCCGGCTTCTGCGCGAGCAACCGGTGGACGTGGTCATTTTTACAGCCGGGAAGAGCTATCTGAAGGAGGTGGAATCAGCCATCCTGGCGTGTGAAGTCGAGGGGGTCGAGGCGTGGCTGGTGGCGGACTTCATCAAGACCTCCATCTCGCAGACTTCGCTTGACGAGTTGATGGGCAAGCCCATGCTGGTGTTTCGGTCTGCGCCGGGGATTTCATGGGCGTTGCTGCTCAAGGGCGTTTTTGACCGCGGGGCGGCCTTGTTCTTGCTGTTGGTGTTTTCGCCGTTGTGGCTGTTGATCGCGCTGCTGATCAAGCTGAGTTCCCCGGGACCCGTATTGTTCTGCCAGGAGCGTTGCGGACTACGCGGGCGGGCGTTCATGATGTATAAGTTTCGCTCGATGGTCGCCAACGCGGAGCAGTTGCAGGATAAATTGACCTCTTTCAATGAAATGGACGGGCCTGTCTTCAAGATCGCCCGGGACCCGCGCATCACGACGCTGGGCCGCTTCCTGCGGCGCACGTCGCTGGATGAAGTGCCGCAACTGATCAATGTGCTGAGGGGTGAAATAAGCCTCGTTGGCCCGCGGCCGCTGCCGGTTTACGAGGTCCGGAAGTTCACCGACCCCTGGCAGCGGCGGCGGCTCTCGATGAAGCCCGGCATGACGTGCCTGTGGCAGATCGCCGGCCGCAACAAGATCGGTTTCGAGGAATGGATGCGGCTGGACCTGGTCTATATAGACAACTGGTCGCTCTGGCTGGATTTTCGCATCCTGTTGAAGACCATACCGGTCGTCCTGATGGGGCAGGGAGCCCATTAAGTTCCAGCGCGAGACAGTGTTTATAAAGGGAACCTCCGGTAACTATTCGCCAGGCGCGAGTGTCTCTGGCGAAGGCAACGACGAGCGGTGCGAAGTTTCATCCTCCAACCTGCGTGCGTGCTTCGCAATTGCAGCATTGACCGCTTCGTTGACCATTACAACAAGTTGGGCAATTGCCACAACTGGTTCAGCAGTTTTCGCGGGGGATTTCGTTTCACTGCGTTTCTTCCGCTTGTTGCTTCGTTTCATATCAACTTCCTATCCGGTTGGCGCACGGGACGCGGACTGGATTGGCAACCCGCGCCCTTTGTCCCGCCGTCGCGGGACTCATGCGCGGTTCTGCATCATGGCCGCACTTTCAGTCCGGCCGCGGCGGCGAGCTTGCGTTGGTGGGTGTCGAAGCTGAACAACTGCCGCGCGCCCAGCGTGAGCGCCGTGGCGACATGGAGAATGTCGAGGCTGCGGCAGCCGATGGCTTCGGTGTGGGCGGCGCTGAGCCGTTCGGCTTCGCGCAGCGCGTCGGTCCATGCCAGCGGCACATGCACCAGAACGCCGCTATCCAAGTCGGCTTCGATTTCGGCAATGGCGGCGGCGCGTTCAACCGCCGTGATTTCTTTCCGAAAGACTCGCAGGCGAATCGCGTTGCGGATTTCCAGACGATGCAACGGCGTGAAGGGCAAAGGCTCAGTCGCCGCCTGCACGCAGGCCGCCGCGAGCGGCGAGTGGGCGTCCCGCGTGTAAAGGGAAACCAAAAAGCCGGCGTCAGGATAGGCGCTCATCGGTCGCCCCGGCCGTAAGCCACGATCTCCGTGCCCGTGGTTGGCAACACCTTGTCGCCGAAGATGCGTTTCAGGCGCGCCTCGAAGTCCGGCCATTGCACCTTGCGGCGCTTGGTGGCTTTCGGTGCCGGCTGCAACAGGGCGATGACGCGCCCGCGTTTTGTCAGTTGCACGCTCTCGCCGTCTTCGACGCAGCGAATGACGCTGCCGAAGTCGTGGCGCAGTTGACGAACAGTGGCGGTCTTCATGGTGCAACAACAATGTTATACATGCTGCCCGGAGTCAAGCGCGTTCCTTGTGCGGCACGTCCCGCCGCTCATGCGTTCGCCGCTGCGATCTTCACCACGTTGTCCGGCACGGTGTTCTCAGAGGTTCGCATGGAAATCCTCCACGCTGACTTCCGCCTGCCGCAGGATGCTTTTGAGCGTGCCGGGGGCGAGCGCGGCGTGGTTTGGGATGGTGACGCGCAGGCTGCCCTTGCCCAGCCGGATATGGCTGCCCTCTTGCCGCAGAACGGTGAAGCCCAGCCGCCGCAGGACGCGCACGGCCTCAGCGCCGGAAAGGTCGCGCGGCAGTTTCACGCGGTGGCCAGCACGGGGTCGGCGAGGAAATGCAGGCGCACGGATTCGGGGCTGCGGCCTCCGTCGAAGTGACAGCGCACGGCGTCCTGCACCATCGCTTGGAGTTCGGCGATGTCTTTGCCTTGCGTGGTGATGCCGCCGCCTTTCGGATCGTCCCACGCGGCAACCAGCCAGCCGCTTTCCTCATCGCGCTGCACTGTGAAAACAATTTCCTTCATCACACACTTATTTTAGCAGGTTCATGCCGGTGTCAGCAACGTCGAATGGGCAGGCCGCCCGGCACTATCGGTTGGCCGCGCTCATCGGCGCCACGTTGTCCGGCGCGCTCTCGTCCGCGGTCGCGTCGAAGGTCATGCGCTTGGCCATCGCGTGGCTGTGTTCGTCGCGCAAGTGGCCGTAGGTCCGCGCGACCAGCACGCCGCCGTCCTTGTGGCCCAGCCATCCGGCAATGACCTTGAAGTCCGCGCCCGCCTCAATCGCGTTGCTGCAAAAGAAGTGCCGGAAGCTGTGATGTGTGAAGTTCAGCAACCCGGCTTTGCGGCAACCTGTCGCAATCGCCTTCTTCGCGCTGCCAATGCTGAAGATGCGTTCGGTCGGTTGTGGCGGTCGCGGCAGCGCGTCGCGCATCGCCGACAACAGCCGCTCCAACGGCGGGAACAACGGCACGGTGCGCGCCTCATGGTTCTTGGTGCCCGCCGCGCCGCCCGTCACAGTGAAGTTGTGCAACTCGAAATTCACCTCGCCCCACGTCATCGCCGTCGCCTCGCCAAGCCTGCAACCGCTGTAGGCCAGGAACTCAACAAGGTCTGCCGCCTCTGCCGCGCAAGGTTCCGCTCGCATCTTCTCCAGCAGCGCACGGAACTGCGCTTTCGTCGGGATGATGATCTGCGGCTTCGGTTGTTTGCGGCGCGGAACGACAAGCACCGGGTTGTCGAGAATCAGACCCTCGCGCAGCGCGTAGTCGAAAATCTGAATCAGTGTCTCGCGCTCGATGTTGAACGTCCGCGCCGCCGCTTCCCGTCCGCGGACGCTGGCCCACCGCTCCGCGTCCGGCGAGCCGATGGCGCGCACGGTGTTGCGGAAGTGGGGCGTGAGGGAGTGAATCGCCGTGAGGCGTCGGCGGCGGGACTGCGGCTTCATCGTGCCGCCTGCGGCGTCCAGCCAGCGGTTGGCCAGCGCCTCAAACAGAATCGCGCCTTCTTTTGTGTTGAACCGCGCGACCTTTTGCCGTAGACGTTCAAGCCGTCGTTTGGCCAGTTCTTTGTCAGAGGTTTTCAGCGAGCGTTCGATCCGCCGCCCGGCGCGTTTGAACACGCCGTAGTAGATGCCGGACGAGTCAGAGCGGCAGAGACACTGACCAGCACGGTGAAGCGTTTGGTTCTGGCGATTGGAAGACTCAGATTTCATGGTGAAAGTGAGTGTAAGGTTGCAAGCACAAAATGAGCCGGCAGAAAAACAGTTGAAAACTCTCGGTAAAACAAGCCTTTCGCCAACGTAGCTCAGTTGG
This sequence comes from Methylacidiphilum sp., assembly GCA_020718125.1. Taxonomy (GTDB): domain Bacteria; phylum Verrucomicrobiota; class Verrucomicrobiia; order CAIQCK01; family CAIQCK01; genus JACRKA01. The sequence continues at coordinate 8,547 of DYDC01000042.1, forward strand.
TAGAGCAGCGGTTTCGTAAACCGCAGGTCACCGGTTCGAACCCGGTCGTTGGCTCCAGTTTTTGGTCGTGCTAGACGGGGCGGCAGCGGTGCCCTGAAGCCTCGCGAAAGCGGGGCGGACCTGCAACCCGCTACAGCAGGGTTGAATTCCCGATCGAGGCCGGTGCGCGGGCGGATGAAACTACGCGCGGAGACGTTGACGGTTGGGTTCTATGCGACGGAATGCGGCGAACCCCGCCAGGACCGGAAGGTAGCAACGGTAAACCGATTTTTCCGTGTGCCGTAGAGTCGCCTGGCCTGAGTTGAAGCGCGCGGCGACGCCGCACACGCGACGGACGACATCGGGTGCACGACCTCTTTTTTTCGACACTGGGGTGATGGAGTTGTGGAGTGATGCGCGCCGGATAAGAGATGTTGATTTCGTCACTCCAACACCCCAATACTCCATCGCTTCAATTCACTGACATGGCCCAATACCAAGTTCTCGCGCGCAAATGGCGGCCCCGGCAGTTTGACGACGTCATCGGCCAGGAGCACATCACGCAGACGCTCGTCAACGCCATCAAGAACAAGCGCCTGGCCCACGCCTACCTCCTGGTCGGCCCGCGCGGCACCGGCAAGACCACCACCGCCCGCATCCTCGCCAAGGCCCTCAACTGCGAGAAAGGCCCCACCGCCACGCCGTGCGACAAGTGCGCGAACTGCAAGGAAATCGCCGACGGCTCCAGTTTCAACGTCATGGAGTTCGACGCCGCCTCCAACACGCAGGTGGAGAAGGTCCGCGAACTGATCATCGAGAACGTCAAATACGCGCCCACCGGCGGCAAATACAAAGTCTATATCGTGGACGAGGTCCACATGCTCTCCAATTCCTCCTTCAACGCGCTGCTCAAGACGCTGGAGGAGCCGCCGGAGCACGTCATCTTCATCTTCGCCACCACCGAGGTCGCCAAGCTCCCGCCGACAATCCTCTCGCGCTGCCAACGGTTCGACCTGCGCCGCATCGCCTCGAAGCTCATCGTCGAGCACCTTGCGAAGATCGCCAAGACCGAGAAGGTGCAGGTTGACGAAGAGGCCCTGCGGGCCATCGCGCGCGGCTGTGAAGGCTGCATGAGGGACGCCCAGAGCACGCTCGACCAGCTCATTGGATTCTGCGGCAACAAGATCGGGGAGGATGATGTCCTCTTGATGTTCGGTCTCGCCGCCCAAAAGCAGATCGTCGAAATGTCATCGGCCATCCTTGCCGGCGACGCCAACGCGGCGCTCAAACAACTCAACTTGTTGAGCGATGGCGGCAAGGATTTGACACGATTGCTGACCGAGTTGATGGAACGGTTCCGCAACCTGCTGATCGTCAAGGTCGCCGGCCAGGGCGCGGGACTGGATGTCACCGACACCGAGGCGGCCGAGTTGAAGGAAACCGCTGCCGCCGTGGACGCCGACACGCTCCTGCGCATCCTCGACGTGTTGGGTGGAGCCGAAGGCCGGTTGCGCTACTCTGCCGCAAGGAAAATCTATTTGGAGGTGGCGCTCATGAAGGCGATCAAGGCGCGCGAGGCGGCGGGCATCGATGCTGTCCTGCAGAAGCTCAACGCCATGCGTGGCGGGGCGTCACCGCCTCCATCGGGCGGCAGCGCCTTCGGCGCGCCCGGCCGTGTCGCCGAGCCACCCACGCCGAAGCCCGCGGCGGCATCAAAGCCGGACGGACCCGCGCGGCAACGGATGGAGGAGGGCGGCCAGCTCCCGGAGATTTGGGCCTACGTCCACGAGCGCTTTGGCGAAGCCGCGCCGTTGGGCCGCAGCTATCTCAACCAAGGGCGTCCGCTGAGCTTCGACGGGCAGACGTTCGTCATCGGCTTCGACCCGGAGTTCAAGGCGGCGATCGAGTTCCTCAACGCGCCGCGCTATCGCACCGTGTTGCAGACGAAACTGCGCGAGGCCATCGGCCACGACGTGACGCTGAAATTCGACGTTGCCGAGGATCCTGGCCTCGCGGAGAAGAAGACTGCGGCGCCGGCAGCGCCGTCGGCGCCCGCATCGAACGCCGGACCTGCGGCGTCACGCCGCGAGGCTGCGCCGCCACCACCGCCGCCCGGCGGCAAGACCGACATCCGCAACGACCCGCTCATCAAGAAGGCTTTGGAGATCTTCCGCGGCCACATCGTCGAGGTCCGCGTCTAACCGTTCACTGTCCACCGTTCACTGTCCACTGTCCACTGTCCACCGTTCACTAGACCCCAGCCACTGGTAACTGATTATGCCCTCACTTGGAAAACTGATGAAACAGGCGCAGAAGATGCAGGCCGACGCGGCCCGTCTTCAGGATGAGCTTGCTCAAAAGACATGCGAATTCACCGCCGGCGGCGGCGCCCTCAAGGTCGTCGCCAAAGGCGACGGCTCGCTGGTCAGCCTCACGCTCGACAAGTCGGTCGTGAATCCCGACGACGTCGAGATGTTGCAAGACCTGCTGCTGGCCGGCATCAACGGCGCGCTCGACGCCGCCCGCAAGCTCGGCGAAGCCGAGATGGCCAAGCTCACCGCCGGCCTGCAACTGCCGCCGGGATTCAAATTGTGATTTGGAGTGATGGAGTGATGGGAACAGAACTCCAATCCTCCAAGACTCCATTACTTCAATGGCTGATTTCCCGCTTCCCGTCCGCAATCTGATCGCGCAGCTCAAGAAGCTGCCGGGCATCGGCCCGCGCTCAGCAGAGCGTGTCGCGCTGTTCATCATGCAGAGCGAGCCGAAGCTCGCGGCGGAACTGGCCGACGCGGTGCGCGCCGCGCGCGGGACGATCAAGAACTGCTCCCGCTGCGGCAATTACACCGCCATTGATCCGTGCGAGATTTGCGCCAGCCCCCGCCGCGACAAGGGCCTCATCTGCGTTGTCGAGCGGCCCGCGGACGTTTTGCTCGTGGAGAAGAGCGGCCGGTTCGGCGGCGTGTATCACGCGCTGATGGGCAAGATCGCCCCGCTGGACGGCATCGGGCCAGAGCAGTTGCGCATCAGCGACCTGCTCAAGCGCGTCGAGTCGGAGAAGCCGCGCGAGGTTGTCATCGCGCTTGGCTCCGACGCGCAGAGCGAAGCCACCGCGCATCATTTGGTTTCCATTCTCAAACCGTTGGGTGTCGCCGTCACGCGCATCGCCAGCGGGATCGCCGTCGGCACAGGACTGGAATACGCCGACGAACTGACCATCGGCCGCGCCATCGAGGGTCGCCGGCCGGCGTAGCATCGTTTTCCAGATCACATGAAAGTCTTCGGCAAAAACTATCGCGCATCGTGGATGGTCGTCCGCGGCGGACGGGCCATCGTGAAGGTCATTGACCAGCCGCTGCTCCCGCACCGGTTCGCCATCAAGGACCTCCGCACCCACCTCGACACCGCAGAGGCCATCCGCGACATGACCATCCGCGGCGCGGGCACCATCGGCGCCGTCGCCGGCTTCGGCCTCGCACAGGCCTGCCTCGAAGCGCCAGACGAACCGGCGGCGTTCTGGAGCTTCGTCCGCGCCGCCTACGACACACTCGACAAGACCCGCCCGACCGCCAACGACCTCAAACACAACCTCGACCGCGTCGTCATGCGCATCGCCGGCTTGCCGCCCGCCCGCGCCAAACGCGCCGCTGTCGCTGAGGCCAACGCCATCAGCGACTGGTATGCGCGCGTCGGCGAACAGATCGCCCGCCACGGCCTGCGCCTCATCAAGAACGGCACGCGCATGTTGACCCACTGCAACGCCGGCTGGCTCGCGCTTCAGGAATGGGGCAGCGCGCCCGCGCCCGCTTACCTGGCCCACCGCAAAGGCCGCAAAGTCTTCGTCTGGGTGGACGAGACCCGCCCCCGCTGCCAGGGCGCGAACCTCACGAGCTGGGAAATGATGCAGGAGGGCGTGCCGCACGCCATCATCGCCGACAACGCCGCGGGCTTCTTCATGCGCCGTGGCGAGGTGGACGTCGTCATCACCGGCGCCGACCGCATCGCCGCCAACGGCGACACCGCCAACAAAGTCGGCACCTACGAACGCGCCGTGCTCGCGCGCGAGAACGGCATCCCGTTCTACATCGCCGCGCCGACCTCCACCATTGACATCAACTGCCGCGGCGGCGACGACATCCCCATCGAGGAACGCAGCCACGACGAAGTGCTCTTCGTCACCGGCCGCGACGAACGCGGCGGCCTCCAGCGCGTGCGCGTCTCGCCCAAGGGCGCCCCGGCGCGCAACCCGGCCTTCGACGTGACCCCCGCCCGTTACATCACAGGCATCATCACAGAGCGCGGCATCATCCCCGCCCGCCGCGCCGCCATCGCGAAATTGTTTCAATGAACGGGGAAGACGCGAAGACGGGAAGAAATGCAGCGGGCAGGGACGGCGCGCTGCGCCGTCCGAATGCAGTTTTCGCCATGATGACAGCGGACGCCGCAGTGCGGCGTCCCTGCCAATCCTCCTCATGATCCGCGCCGTCTTCTTCGACCTTGGCAAAGTGTTGTTGGACTTCGACTACAACCGCGCGTTTCAGCGCATGGTCGAGCACTGCGACGCCGGGGCGGACGGCATCATCCGCTGGTTCGGCGAGAAATCCCACGTCCACGACTACGAGCGCGGCCGGCTGACGACGCAGCAGTTCTACGAGCACGTCCGCGCCGAGCTGGGCTTCCACGGCGACTTGGAGACCTTCCGCTGGGTGTGGAGCGACATGTTCTGGGAAATCCCGGAGACCATCGCCATCGCCCGCGCCCTGAAGGGCCGCGTCAGCCTCGGCCTGCTCTCGAACACGAACGAGATGCACATCGCGTGGATCACGGACAAGTTCAACCTCCTGCCGCTCTTCGACCACGTCACCTACTCCCACCTCGAAGGCGTTGGCAAGCCCGACCTCGGCATCTACCAGCGCGCGCTGGCCCGCGCCGGCGTCCAGCCCGCCGAAGCCTTCTTCACCGACGACCGCGCCGACAACGTCGAAGGCGCCATCCGCGCCGGTATGGACGCGGTGCAGTTCATGGATGCGGCAGCCCTCAGCGCGGTGCTGGCGAAGCGGGGTGTTGCGTCCTGATTGGCGTGTTGTTTGGCAAATGAGCGAGCAAGTTGGGTGGCCGCTGACGGACACGCTCGGTGCCCGCAACCGCGCATTGAGTGTTTTCAAAAAGGCGATAGCCAGTAGCTATTGCAACACTTGAACGGTTTGAGATTCAA
>DYDC01000043.1 GCA_020718125.1 Methylacidiphilum sp.
GATGAGTCGCGCGACCGTGGCACGTGTTATCGCGCCTGCGGCTTCGAGGCTGTCGGCCCCTCTCAGGGCTACGGCCGCGCCAGCCGCGATTTCCATGAAGCCTGCAGCCGTCTCCCCCGGCTGCGCCACGCCATTCCCAAAACCAGATGACTCCGCCGTGCCCATCCACCCCCGTCAGGACGATTCCGGCTTGCGTTTCCTGCTTGGGCACGTCATAGCATGAGTCAACGAAGGCTCACGAAGACGATGCCCAGCAGCCAGCCGAAAGTGTTGCGTTGGCTGCTGGCTCGCGGGGCGGCTTTGCAGTTCATGCACACGGTATTATCGAAACGTAAACTGAGTCCGAACGTGACGCGGCTGGATGTGCTTGCGGAGCGCATCGCCGCGATACGCCTGCCGGGGCAGTTTGTGATCGTGCGGCGCGGCGACGGCGCCGAGCGCATCCCGCTGACCATCGCCGACTCCGACGAGAAAGCCGGTTCCATCACGCTGGTCATCCAGGCCGTGGGCAAGAGCACGCGAGAATTGGTCGCGCTCGATCCGGGCGAGGTCATCCAGGACATCTCCGGCCCGCTCGGCAAGCCGACCGAGTTGGCCGAGGCCGGCCACGCGCTCTGCATCGGCGGCGGCGTCGGCACGGCGGTGGTGCATCCCATCGCGCAGGGCCTGTTCCGACGCGGTGTGCGGGTCACGAGCGTCATCGGCGGGCGGTCGAAGGAATGGGTCATTTTCGAGGAGGAACTGCGCAGGCTCGGCGAGGTGGTGGTCTGCACCGACGACGGCAGCTATGGCCGCAAAGGCTTCGTGACTGATGCGGCGAAGGACCTGTTCGCGGCGGGCGGCGTGAACGTGGTCTATGCGATTGGTCCGGTGCCGATGATGCGGGCGGTGGCGGGACTGACCCGGCCGCTGGGCATCCACACGATCGTGTCGTTGAACCCGGTGATGGTGGACGGCACCGGCATGTGCGGCGGCTGCCGCGTGAGCATCGGCGGCGAGACGAAGTTTGCGTGCGTGGACGGGCCGGAGTTCGACGGGCACAAGGTGGACTTCGACCTGTTGTGGGACCGGCTGGGCACCTACCGAAAGCATGAGGAGCACTCGCTGACACGGCACGAGGAAGCCTGCCGGATCGGCCTGCAGAAGCCGGAGGGATATTGAAGCGCCATTCTCAGGACGTGAGGGGACATCCAGCGTGAACTTCAAGACCACCGCCAAGGAACGGCTCCAAATCAACCGGCAGCGGATGCCGGAACAGGACCCGATCGCACGGGCGTCGAATTTCCAGGAGGTCAATCTCGGTTTCACCGAGCATCTCGCGATGCTGGAGGCGCGCCGTTGCCTTCAATGCCGCGAGGCCAGGTGCGTCGCCGGCTGCCCGGTGACGGTCAACATCCCGCACTTCATCAAGTGTGTGTCCGAGGGGAACTTCGCGGCAGCCGCCGAGAGCCTGCTGCGCGACAACGCATTGCCCGCGGTCACCGGCCGCGTCTGTCCGCAGGAGACGCAGTGCGAGATCGAGTGCGTCCGCGGCCACAAGGGCGCGCCCGTGGCCATCGGCTACCTGGAGCGGTTCGTGGCCGACTGGGCGCGGCATAGCCAGATCAGCACCGCCGGCAGGCGCGAACCAGCCACTGGCAGGAAAATCGCCGTTGTCGGCTCCGGCCCGGCCGGACTCACGGCTGCCGGCGAACTCGCCCACATGGGCCACGAGGTCACCATCTACGAGGCGCTCCACAAACCCGGCGGCGTGCTGGTCTATGGCATCCCCGAGTTCCGCCTGCCGAAAAAGATCGTGCAGGACGAAGTCCGGCGCCTCCAGCGCGGCGGCGTGAAGATCGAGTGCAACGTCGTCATCGGCCGCACCTACACGTTGCAGGAACTGCGGGGACGCTTCGACGGCATCTTCATCGCCAACGGCGCGGGTCTGCCGGTGTTCATGAACGTTCCCGGTGAGCACCTCAAAGGCGTCTATTCCGCCAACGAATATCTCACCCGCGTGAACCTGATGGAGGCCTACGAGTTCCCCAGGGCCGACACGCCGGTGCTGGTCGGCAAACGCGTTGCGGTCGTCGGCGGCGGCAACGTCGCCATGGACGCCGCCCGCACCGCCAAACGCGTCGGCGCCGACAAGTCCGTCATCGTCTATCGCCGCACCCTCCAGGAGATGCCCGCGCGCGCCGAGGAAGTGTCCCATGCCGGGCACGAGGGCATCGCCTTCGAGTTCCTCGCCGCGCCGGTCGAGGCGCTCGGCAACAAGGACCGCTGGGTCACCGGCCTGAAATGCCAGCGCATGAAACTCGGCGAACCCGACGCCTCCGGCCGGCGCGGCCCCGTGCCAATCCCCGGCTCGGAGTTCGTCATCGAGTGCGAACTGGTCATCGTCGCCATCGGTTCGCGCGCCAACCCGCTGTTGACCTCGACCTGCCCCGATCTGAAGCTCGACAAGCGTGGCAACATCGTCGTGGACGCCAACGGCATGACCAGCCTGCCGGGCGTCTTCGCCGGCGGCGACATCGTCCGCGGCGCGGCCACGGTCATCCTCGCGATGGGCGACGGCAAACGAGCCGCGCGGGCGATTGATGTCTATCTGAAACAGGGCTGATCGGCGCCAGGTGGAACGCTGGAAACTTGTTTTCCCACGCAGTTTCGAGGATAGTCCGGCCATGGAAATCGTCTTCAGCGTGACGCAGGAAAGCGACGGCGGCTACGTCGCCGAGTGCCTTTCGCATGACATTTTCACCCAGAGCAACACTTGGGAGGAATTGCGCGCCAACGTCCGCGAAGCAGTCTCCGCCTACTTCTTCGACCAACCCAAGCCGACCGCTGTCCGGCTGCATCTGGTGCGGGACGAACTGCTGACCACCGCATGAAAATGCCGCGCGATCTCAGCGGCGCGGAATTGATCAAGCTCCTCTGCAAGCATTGGGGCTACCGACGGGTGAACCAGGAAGGCAGCCACGTTATCCTCGAAACGGACACGCCCCGGCATCACCGGATCGCCGTGCCCAACCACAATCCAATGCGGATTGGCACGCTCAACGCCATCCTGCGCGCCGTGGCCGAAGCGCAAGGCGTCGAGAAGGAGAGCATCCTGGAACGACGGTGAGCTTGCACGCGAGGCGTGGTGTTCCCACCCGTTGCCTCATGGATAAATGACACCGAAGGACTCTGAGCAGGCGGGTGTGATTGACTCAGGCTTTCGTGTTTGTTGGATAGCTTACTCTCCCTGTCAATCCCCCCTCTTTGCGGAGGAGCGCCCCGCGGGCGGTGGAGCGTGGCGGGGAGGCGCGCCAGCGCCTCACCGCGCGGCGTAACCGCCCGCAGGGCGGGGCAGAACTTCCGCCGCCGCCAGGATCGGTTTCAACCGTCGTTCCAATTCCGCTTTCAACACAAAGGAATCCAAGCCCTCGTAGCGCTCCCGCAGTTGCCGCCGCGCTTTCGGACCCAGCACGCCTCGGTCCAGCAGCCGCTCGTAGGCCGTGCGCGCCGGCTCGTATCGCTTCTTCCACTGGCTTCTGTCCCGCCACTTTTGCTTCAGCTTCAAGCCGGGCAGGAAGAAGTTCATCCGTGGTCCCCACACCTCCACGATGTCGGTGCAGGTCAGGCTCCAGATGAAATCGCCAGCGAGGCTGGCGCCGCAGTGGGCCACGCTGTCGGCTTCCAGATAGCCGGGGCCGGTCACGTCCCAAGTGCCGGTGCGAATGGGAATCCGAGTCTTGAGCAGGCTGCCGGGCTGGCTGCCGCAGCGGCCGCGCAGAGGGTGTTGGGCGCGGGCCGGAGCCAGCAAACCGGTCGAGGGAGGCGGGGCTGACCTGGCGGAGGGCTTGGTGCTGGCGCGCGCTGAGTTTGCCGTGATGGTGTTCATCGTGCGGCAGCCACAAGGGCATGGCTGGCGCCAGGCGTTTGCCGCAGGGCTGCCCGGCGGCCAGCCAGATCACACGCACAATCGGCTCGATGAGGGTGTGGCGCGGTTCGGGGCCCGGATGAACTCGGCCGCAGGGCGGGGGCACGCTGTCGCGCAGCCGCTCGATGGCATACTTGCGCTCGTAGCCGTAGTCCTCGCAGAGTTCGTCGAGCATGCGGGTTTTGCCGTCGCGGCCCCGGCGGGCATAGCGGGCTTGGAGTTTGGGCAACAGGTCGTCTTTGAGGGTTCGGTTCATGTTCATGGCCCCCCCCTTTTTCGGGTGTCTTTTCTCCATGAGTCAACGACCCCTTTTTCGCCCCCTCAGCCCGTCCCCTCCGGTGTCATTTGGGGCGCATCCCAGTTATTGGACTGGTTCCCGCCTGCCGCGCCGAAGGCGCCGAAGTATATCAGCCCAGGGCAAGCGAGTCCGCGAGCGCCGCCCTGGGTTGGCAACGCCACCAAGTGGCCGCCCTGAAAGGGCGGCGGTGATGGCACGTTTGCGGTTTTCCTTGCGCCCCTTCAGGGCGCGGGCGGTTATTGCAAGGGCCCCAGGGCGGCGCTCGCGGACTCGCTTGCCCTGGGCTGATTTACCGCTGCACCTTCGGTGCGCTTCGAAAGCCGAACCACCCTCTCAAAAACTGAGATGCGCCCTGTCATTTGATTTGAGTCAACGCGCACTTGACAACATGCGGCGCATCCCCATAATTCGCCGCCGCTCGACGCCCGTTCAACGGGGGTCGGCGGAGGTCTGTCAAATAGCACGATGAATTTCACGAAGTTCAGCGCGGGGATTTTTGTTCTTTGCCAACTGGCCGCGGCTTCGGCGCAGGTGGCCGGGCCGGCCTCCCCGCGGCGCGACGCGACCGTCATCGCGGTCGAGAAGGCGTATCGGACGGTGGTGAACATCTCCACCGAACGCATCGTGGCGCGCAGCCACCGCGATCCGTTCGAGGATTTTCTCTACGAGTTCTACGGCTACCGGCGCGCGCCGAAGACAGGCATCAAATACAACCTGGGTTCGGGCGTCATTGTCGAGCCGGGCGGTTACATCGTCACCAACCAGCACGTGGTCGAGCGCGCCTCGAAAATCACCGTCACAGCGACCGACGGGACGAAATACGAAGGCCGCTACATCAACGGCAGCGCCAAGAACGACCTGGCGGCGCTGAAGATCGAGCCGAAGTCACCGTTGCAGGCCATCGAACTGGCCGCGGACGGCGACCTGTTGCTCGGCGAGACGGTCATCGCGCTCGGCGACCCTTACGGGCTGGAAAACACGATTTCGCGCGGGGTGCTGAGCGCCAAGAACCGGAAAGCGCCTTGGGAAGGGGAAGTGGTGTTCGAGGACATGTTGCAGACCGACGCGGCGATCAACCCGGGCAATTCCGGCGGGCCGTTGATCAACCTCGACGGCAAGCTGATCGGCATTAACACCGCGATGGTGGCCGAGGCGCAGGGGATCGGGTTCGCGATCCCCGTCAAGCGCGTGCGGCAGATGCTCGGCGAGATGCTCAGCTTGGAGAAGGGCAAAGGCGTGTGGTTCGGCGCGCAGGTGACGCAGCGCGACGGCCGGATCGAGATCGCGTCCGTGCAGAAGGGCAGCCCGGCCGAGACCGCGAGCCTGCGCGCGGGCGACGTGGTCCAGCAGGTGGACGGCGAGCCGGTGCGCGACGTGGTGGAGTTCCACGGCAAGCTGTTGAAGAAGGCCGCCGGCCAGACCACGGAAATCAGTTTTGCACGCGGCGGGAAGCAATTTAAGGCTTGCGTGCAGCTTGCAGCCGTGCCCAAGGTCTTCGGCTTTGAGTTGGCGTGGCAGAAGCTCGGCCTGCGGTTGCAGCCGCTGACACGCGAGATCGCCGACGAACTCGGCGTGGCCGCGGGCCAGGGCGTGGTGGTCGTGGACGTGGACCTCAACGGCCCGTCGTGGGATGCGGGCATCCGGCGCGGGCTGGTCGTGGCGCGCATCGGTGGCATGGATGTGCGCGGCGAGACCGAACTGGCCGCCGCGCTGGCCGAGGCCGCCACGGGCGACGCGGTGACGCTGACGGTTTATACCAGCGTGCGGCGCGGCCGGTATGTGATACAGAACGCGGACAATGTCCGCGTCAAGGCGCGGTGAAGTGGGTTTGAAGACGATAATCAGAACGACGACGAGGACGAAAGAGAACCATGATCGAAGTTCAAGACCTGACCAAGCGATACGCGGGCGTGACCGCGGTGGACGGCGTGTCTTTCACGGTCAACCGTGGTGAGATCTGCGGCTTCCTTGGCCCCAACGGAGCGGGCAAGAGCACGACGATGAAGATTTTGTCGGGCTTCATGCCGGCCACCAGCGGCGAGGCCAAGGTGGCGGGCCATGATGTGTTCACGGAGTCCGAAGAGGTCCGCAAGCGCATCGGCTACATGCCGGAAAACAACCCGCTCTACCCCGACATGCGCGTGACGGAGTATCTGGGCTACCGCGCAGCGCTGAAAGGCGTGCCGCGGACCAAGCGGAAGGCGCGGATTGACGAGGTGCTCCAGCTTTGCGGCCTCGGCGACGTGAGCCGCCGCATCATCGGCCAGCTCTCGAAGGGCTACAAACAGCGCGTCGGGCTGGCTGATTCGCTCGTTCACGACCCCGACCTGCTGATCCTCGACGAGCCGACCATCGGCCTCGACCCGAACCAGATCCGCCAGGTCCGCCATCTCATCAAGGACCTCGGCAAACGGCACACGATCCTGATTTCGACCCACATCCTGCCGGAGGTCGAGATGACCTGCAACCGCGTCATCATCATCAACAAGGGCAAGATCGTCGCCAGCGACACGCCGGAGAACCTGACCAAGATGCTCGAAGGCGGCGGCACGGTGCGCGCCGAGATCCGCGGCGACCGCCCGTCGGTCGAGCGCGCGTTGCGCGGCCTGCCGGGCGTGAAGGATGTCGCGATCGAGCCGGCCAACGACGATTTCCTGCGGGCCACGATCTACGCGCCGCCGCGGAGCGACGTGCGGGTGCGCGTGTTCGAGGCGGCGGCGGCCAACCGCTGGACGCTGCGCGAGCTGTCGCGCGTGCGCCAGACGCTGGAGGACGTGTTCGCGTTCATCACGATGAAAGAAGCCCCGGTCAAAGAAGAGGAGGGCAAGTAACCCATGTGCTGCAACCTGTTCACCCTGTGGCGGCGCGAGCTGGCGGCGTATTTCCTGTCGCCGATCGCCTACCTGGTGCTGCTGTCGTTCCTGGTGCTGAATGCCGTCAGCTTCCTGCTGATGGTCAATTTCATGGACGGTCGCACGACCGACGCCAGCGTCATGCAGAGCTTTTTCAACACGTTCTTCTACTGGGTCGCGATGCTGTTCGTGGTGCCCGTGATCACGATGAAGCTCTTCGCGGAAGAAAAACGCATGGGCACGCTGGAGACACTGATGACGGCGCCGGTCAGCGACGCGTCGGTGGTCCGGTCGAAGTTCCTCGGCGCGATCACGTTCTTCGCCGTCATGTGGCTGCCGACGGTGGCCTACGCGTGGATCCTGAACTACTTCGCGAAGGACGCGACGCCGATTGACTGGGGTCCGGTGTGCGCGGCGTATGGCGGGACGCTGCTGGTGGGGCTGCTCTACATCAGCCTCGGCCTGATGGCGTCCTCGTTCACGCACAACCAGATTGTCGCCGCGATCGTCGGGTTCGTCCTCATCGCGGTGATTTTCTTCCTCGGCTTCCTGTCGCGCATCGGCCCGCCGTGGGTGCAGGCGTTCTTCGGCTACCTCGCGTCGGTCGAGCACGTGTCCGACTTCGCCCGCGGTCAGATAGACCTGCGGCGCGTGTTGTTCTACATCAGCGCCACGGCGTTCATCCTGTTCGTGACGCAGAAAATCGTTGAGTCCCGCAAGTGGAGGTAAATCCGAGCTATGACCAACCCTGCCACGGATCACAAATCGAAGAGAGTCCACGGCGCCGGCCAGAAACTGGCCATCGGCGCCAACGTGCTGGTCACCCTGCTGCTCGCCGGCGCGATGCTGGTGATGCTGAACTACCTGGCCTATCGCCACGCGGAGTGGTTCTGGCCTCCGAACTGGTTCACCAAGAAGACCGACTACCGTTTCGACTGGACGCGGTCGGCCTACTACAAACTCTCGGACAAGACCAGGGACATCGTCCGCAAGCTGGCCAAGCCGGTCGAGATCAAGCTGGTGTTCCAGGGCCGCAGCGAGAGCGATTACCGGATGCGCAACGACGTGGAGAACCTGATGAAGGAGTATCTCCAGCTCTCCAAGAAGCTGGATTTCCGCGTGCTGGACGCTGACAGGGAACCGTTGGAGGTCGAGAAGTTCCTCAAGACCTTCGGCGAAACCTCGGCCAACTCGGTCGCGGTGCTGTGCGGCGACAAGAAGAAGCTTCTCAGTTCGAGCGACGTCATGGAGTTCTCCGGCGGCGGCGCCAATCCGTGGCAGCCCGAGCCAGCCCGCGCGACGGCGTTCAAGGGCGAGCAAGCCATCACCGGCGCGCTGGTGGCCGTGCTGGAGGAGAAGCAGCGGAAGGTCTGCTTCCTCACCGGCCACGGCGAGAAGGACCCGGATGACTTCGACGAGGTCAAGGGTTACTCCACCATTGCCAGCCGGCTGAAGCAGGACAACATGCTGGTGGAGAAGCTCAAGCTCGCCGAAAAACACAAGATTCCCGACGACTGCGACGTATTGGTGGTCGCCGGGCCGAGCAAGCGGCTCACGGCCGAGGAGATTGACCTGATCGGCAAGCATCTGGAAAACCGCGGGCGCCTCATCGCGATGATTGACTCGCAGACTGAGACGGGCCTGGAGCCGGTGCTGGCGAAATGGAACGTCCGGTTCGACGACGACATTGTGATGACGCGGGTTTCCATCCTCGGTCTGCGCGAGGGCATCTCGTTCGAGGCGCAGGCGGGCGAATACGGCGCCCACCCGGTCGTGGACAAGCTCAAGGACATCATCACCTTCTTCCCGCGCGCCCGCTCGCTCGACATCGTCGAGGGTGGCGGCGACGCGCCCGACAAACCGAAGGCCACCGCGCTGGTGAAGACCTCCGGCGCCGCGACGGTCTGGGGCGAAACCGATTTCAAGGCGCTGGAGCGGCGCGAGGCGAAGTTCGACGCCTCCGCCGACAAGAAGGCCCCGCTCACGCTGGCGGTCGCCGTCGAGCGCGGCGGCAACGTCTCCGGCGTCGAGGTCGGCGCGAGCCGGCTCGTGGTGGTCGGCACGTCGAACTTCCTGATCAACCGCTACTGCATGGAAGGCGCCAATGCCGACTTGTTCCTCAACTCGGTCAACTGGCTGATGCAGCGCCAGGAAGCTTCGCTGGGCATCGGCCCGAAGCGGCCGGAGGAGTTCCGGTTCCATATCGTAGGCAAACAATTCACCGGCCTGTTGCTGACCCTGCTGGTCGGCATTCCCGGCGCGATCACACTGGCTGGCATCGCCGTCTGGCTGCGCCGCCGCCGTTAACCTCACCCGTCACATACCACGCTTCACGTTTCACGCTATGAAACCGAAGACGACCCTGATCCTGTTGGCAGCCACCGCTGCGTTGTTCGCGTTCATCTGGTTCCATGAACGCCACTGGGAAACCACCGGCCAGAAGGCCAGCCGCGCCAAGCGCGTGTTCGACCTCAAGAGCGGCGACATCACAAACATGGTGATGCAGATCTCGACGACCAACTTCACGGGCAGGATCGTGCTCGCGAAGGAGAAGGACAAATGGTGGATGCGCGAGCCGCTCGCCGTCCGCGCCAGCGCCAGCGAGGCCAACCGCATCACCAGCGGGCTGGAATCACTCGACCGCCAGGACACCATCACGCCGCAGCAACTCAAGGAAAAGGGCGGCAAACTGGCCGACTACGGCCTCGACAAGCCGCAGGTGGAGTTCACGTTCTTCGGCAAAGGCAAGCCGAACATCATCCGTATTGGCAAGCCTGCGCCGGTGGGCAGCAGCGTCTATATCCAACGGGTCGGCAGCAAGGACGTCCTGGTCGTGGACAAGCAACTGCTCGCCGACCTCGACAAGAAGGTGGACGACCTGCGCGAGCGCACCATCGTCGAGTTCAGCACGTTCCAGACGACCCGCATCGAGGTCACCCAGGGCAAGAAGACCATCGAGATGGTCAAGGCCGCCAAGCCCGGCGCGACCGACAAGGTCTGGCAGCTCGCCCAGCCGATCAAGGCCCGCGCCGACCAGAGCAAGGTGGACGGGCTGGCCGGCAAGCTCAGCGACCTGAAAGCCGAGTCGTTCGTCACCGAAAAGCCGACCGACCTGAAGACCCACGATCTCGACCAGCCGCAACTTGAGGTCACCCTCTACACCAGCGAGCAGGAAGGCTCGTTCACCGTCCAGTTTGGCGGCGCGCTCAAGGACGACGCCGCGAAGGTCTATTGCAAACGCAAGGGCGTGGACTCCATCTACGCCGTCAAGAGCGACATCCTCAAGGACTTCACCCTCCAGGTGAACGACCTGCGCGACAAGAAACTGGCCGACTTCGTCAGCGACGACGCCCGCGACATTGCCATCGGCTTCGCCAACCAAACCATCCGCCTCGCCAAGGACAAGGACGATTGGAAACTCACCGAACCGGAGGCGGCCAAGGCCGACAACAGCGAGGTCAGCAATCTCCTCAGCAACCTGACCGGTCTCGAAACGAAGGAGTTCGTCGCCGACGTGGTCACCGATCCCGCCAAATACGGCCTCGACCGGCCCTACTACACAGTTATCGTCAAGAAGGAGGCGCCCGCCGAGCCTGCACCCGCCGTCTCCAGTGGCTCCAGCACGAACGCCCCGGCCGCCAGCGCCGGCGCCAACGTCACCGCCGCGGCCACCGCCTCCACCAACGCTCCCGCTGCGACAGCCAGCGCGCCGGCCGCGTCGAAACTCGTCACGCTCATCGAGCTGCAGTTCGGCAAGGAGGACAAGGACAGGAAGATTGTTTACGTCAAGCGCGCCGACGAGCCGTATGTGTATGCCGTCGAAAACGACATCTTCGGGAAACTGCCCAAGACCGCGCTGGCACTGCGCAACCGCACGCTGATCGCCACCGAGAAATCCAAGGTCACCAAGCTCGCCTCCATCGCCGGCGCGGCCAAGGTCGCCGTCGAGAAGAAGGACGACAAGTGGAAGCTCGCGGCCGGCATGCAGGGCGTGCTCGACACCAACGCGCTCGACGACGTCCTCTGGACCATCACCGGCCTCAACGCCGAGAAGTTCGTCAGCGCCGCCGCCGCCGACCAGGCGCGGTATGGCGTGGACAAGCCCGCGCGCGTGCTCAACTTCGAGGTCAGCGACAGCGGCACCAACAAGACCTTTGATCTGTCCCTGGGCAAGGAGACCGCCGACAAAGGCCGCTACGGCCTGCTGCGCGGCCAGCCGCAGATCTTTGAGTTGAGCGCCTCCACCATATCGAGCCTCACCAAGGACCTCCTCAAGCGCCCCGAGACCAACGTCCCGCCGGCCAAGGTCACCGCGCCCGCTGCCAGGCCGCCAGCGAAGTAATGGCAGCGCAGCACCCGGACTTTTGTCAACGGGCTGACTGACGCTTACATCCCGGCTGTCAGTGCCGTTGCTTTTCACGAGCGGGGCTGTCACGATGCTGCCGTGAACGCGATCACCACAACCGGTCCGCGATTTCCGACCCGCAGACCCGCTTGAGCGCCGCCACCATGCCCACGATTGCGCGCATCGAGGGATACCGGCTATACTTCGTCAGCTTTGATGGCGCCGAACCCATACACGTTCACGTCCGGAAAGAAAACCGAAGCGCCAAAGTTTGGGAAACGTCCCGGAATTGGGGGGCTGCGGTTGGACGGTTTGGACGCGACGGAAAAGGATTCGCACCCGGCCGTCCAGCCGCAAGTGTTGCGTTGGCTACTGGCTCGCGGGACCGATTCCTCCTCCGCTTCGGTGTCTTTATAATTTGAGGCAACTCGGGCATTTTTCGTGCAGGCATTTTTCGTTGACCGGTCCCCGCCCCGTCGCTAACGTGACGCCCCTTTTATGCACGGCTTTATACGCAGATATCAGAAGGTCATTTGGAGTGTCTTGGCGGTCATCGTGATCATCACGTTCGTGTTCTGGGGATCACAGACCGGAGACGACCCCGGCCAGCGCCGCCGCCACAGCCCCGGCAAGATCTTTGGCAAGGATGTGTCATTTAACGACTTCATGCGCGCCTACTGGGGTGTTTACCTGGGCTACATGCTCCAGACGGGCCAGTCGCCCGACACCAACAACCGCCGCGTCGCCGCCCAGCTCGAGCAGATGGCCTGGCTGCGCATGGTCCAGACACGCAAAGTCGGGGAACTCGGCCTCTATGTGCCGCTGGAGCGCGCCATCGAGTTCATCCAACAATCGCCCGCGTTCCGCACCAAGAGCGGCTTCGACACGGAACGATACAAACAGTTCATCCACGGCCGCCTGCCCGGGCTGCGCCTGACGGAGAACGACCTGATCCGAATCGCCAGCGAGCAGCTCGCCATAGACCAGCTCAAGGACATCATCTCCAGCACCGCCAAGATCACCAATCTCGAAGTCCGCAACGCCTATGCCGAGGCCGGCCAGAAACTCGCGGTTGCCGTGGTCGCGTTCACCGCCACCAACTACAGCGCCGCGGTCAAACTCGCCGACAAGGACATCGAGGACTATTTCAACAAGAACAAGGAGACCTATCGCATCCCCGACCGCGTGAAGGTCCGCTACGTCAAGCTCAGCGTGGACGGCTTCCTGCCGAAGGTCACCGTCACCGACGCCGAGATCAAGGACCGCTACGAGAAAGAAAAGGAATCGTTCACCGACCCGGCGACCAAGAAGCCGAAGCCGCTCGATGCCGTCCGCGACGAAATCCGCAAGGCCATTGCCACGCCGCGCGCCATGAACCTCGTCCGCGAGCAGGCCGAGAAGATCAACGACGAAGTCCTGCCCGACCCGCGCAACCCGCAGGAGAAGCGGCCCGACCTCCCCGCCGTCGCGAAGAAGCACGGCCTCGCACTCGCCGACACCGGCTTTTTCAGCGAAAAGGACGAGTTGAAGTTCTCCAGCGCACCCAACTTCCAGCGCGCCGCCCTCTCGCTCAGCAGCGACAGCCCCTACGAAGTGGTCGGCGCCCCCGACGGCGCCTGCCTGCTTCAGTTTGTCGCCCGAAAACCGAGCGAGGCGCCCGCGCTGGCCGCCGTCCGCGCGAAAGTGGTCGCCGACCTCACCCGCGAACGCGCCCTCGAACTTTGCCGCAAGGACGGCCGCGAGAAACGCGACAAGTTCAAGCCCGACCTCACGGCCGCCAAGCCGGGCGAGAAACCAAAGACCACGCTTGAAACGCTCGCCACCGCCGCCGGCTTGAAAGCCGCCACACCCGCGCCGTTCAGCATCGAAGACTCGCCCGCAGGCCTGTCCTACGTCGGCTTGGTCCAGCGCGCCTGCATCTCGCTTGCGCCGGACGAACTGAGCGACTTTGTCGAAACCGCCGAGGGCGGCTTCATCGTCCAGCTCAAGCAGCGGATCGTCCCCGACGAGAAAGAACTGGCCAAGCAGGACCCCGCCATCCGTAACCGGCTGCTCTACGGCGAGCGATTCTTTGGCTTTGGGCAGCCCGGCAAACGCGACATTGCCTTCAACTCCTGGATCGAGGTCCAGGCCCGCGCGGCCAACATCCAGCCGGTGCGCCGGGCCGGCCGCGAGGATGAAGAAGAATAGGCGCTTTGGTAATTCCCGCGAGCCAGTAGCCAACGCAACACTTGCGG
>DYDC01000044.1 GCA_020718125.1 Methylacidiphilum sp.
CGCGCCGAATCACTGTAAAGCCGACGCTGTTACACAACACTAGATCCACTTCTCCACAGGACGGCCCTCTCAGGAGACTGCCTGGGCCTTGGCCGCGTTGGCCGCTTCGATAAGCGACGGGAGCGATTCCTCGACCGGCTCGCCGAGCAGGTTCACCTTCAGGTTGCGGTGCAATGGGAAGCCGCTGCCCGCAGGGATGAGGTGGCCCATGATGACGTTCTCCTTGAATCCGCGGAGGAAGTCTATCTTGCCCAGCGTGGCGGCCTCGGTCAGCACGCGCGTGGTGTCCTGGAACGACGCGGCGCTGATGAAGCTGTCGGTCTCGATCGACGCCTTGGTGATGCCGAGCAACACGGGCTGCGCCTCGGCCGGCTTGCCGCCCGCCTCGACGATCCGTTTGTTCTCGTCCTCGAAGTCAATGCGCTCGATCTGCTCGCCCCAGAGGAACTTTGTGTCGCCCGGGTCGGTGATGCGGACCTTGCGGAGCATCTGGCGGACGATGACCTCGATGTGCTTGTCGTTGATCGTGACGCCCTGGAGGCGATAGACCTCCTGCACCTCGTTGAGCAGGTATTCCTGCAATTCCTGCGGGCCGCAGACGTCGAGAATCTCGTGGGGAACAACCGGGCCTTCGGTGAGCTGCTGGCCTTTCTTCACGAAGTCGCCCTTGAGCACAATGATCATCTTGCCCGGCGGAATGAGATGTTCTTCTTCCGCGTTGGTCTTCGGGTCCTTGACCAGGACGCGGCGCTTGCCGCGCACGGAGCCACTGAAGTCCACGATGCCGTCAATCTTAGCGATTTCAGAGGCGTCCTTCGGGCGACGCGCTTCGAACAGCTCGGCCACCCGCGGCAGACCGCCGGTGATGTCCTTGGTCTTGGAGATCTTGCGCGGGGTCTTGGCTAACAACGCGCCGGCGTGGACCTTCTGGCCGTCCTTGACGACGACGAACGCGCCGGCCGGGATGGAGTAGTTGGCAATGATCTGGCCGGCGGCGTCGCGCAGCACGACCTGCGGGTGGAGGTCTTCCTTGTGCTCGACAACAACGATGCTCGGCAGGCCGGTGGCCTCGTCGAGTTCCTTCTTCATCGTGACGCCCTCGATGACGTCGTGGAAGGAGACCTCGCCGGGCTTCTCGGAAAGGATCGGCACGTGATACGGATCCCACTGGCAGAACACGTCACCCTTCTTGACCTTGCCGTCGTCCGGGACGTTGATCACCGAACCGATGACGATGTTCCATCGCTCCAGCTCGCGGCCCTCGTCGTTGACGATCATGACCTGGCCGGTCTTGTTGAGCGCGATGTTCGTGCCTTCCTGGCTTCGCACCGTGCGCATGTCCACATACTTGACGATGCCGTCGTTCTTGGCCTTGATCTGCGGCTGCTTGAAGACCTGCGAGGCCGTGCCGCCGATATGGAACGTCCGCATCGTGAGCTGCGTGCCCGGCTCGCCGATGCTCTGCGCGGCGATGATGCCGATGGCTTCGCCGAGCTTGACCGTCTGGCCGGTGGCCAGGTTGCGGCCGTAGCACTTCGCACAGATGCCATCGCGTGTCTCGCAAGTGAGCACGGAGCGGATCAGGACCTTCTCGATGCCCGCGGCGTCGAGCACCACGGCGCTCTCCTCGGTAATCTCGCTGTCGGCCTTGACAAGAATCTTACCGGTGAGCGGATCCTTGACGTCGTCGGCGGCGGTGCGGCCGATGATGCGCTCGGTGAGCTTGACGATTTCATCGTCGCCCTCGTAGATGCCGCGGACCGAGATGCCCTTGGTGGTGCCGCAGTCTTCCTCGATGGTGATGACGTCCTGCGCCACGTCCACGAGCTTGCGGGTGAGGTAGCCGGAGTCGGCGGTCTTGAGCGCCGTGTCGGCGAGGCCCTTGCGGGCGCCGTGGGTGGAGATGAAGTATTCGAGCACGCTGAGGCCCTCGCGAAAGTTCGCGAGGATCGGCCGCTCGATGATTGCGCCGGAGGGTTTGGCCATCAGGCCGCGCATGCCGGCGAGCTGGCGGACCTGGACCTTGTTGCCGCGCGCGCCGGACTCGGCCATCAACCAGACCGAGTTGTATTCGGTCTTGTTGTTGTTGCGTTCCAGCGTGCGAAGCATGACGCTCTGGATCTGGTCGGTGCAGTGCGTCCAGATGTCCACGATCTTGTTGTAGCGCTCGCCGTCGGTGATGACGCCGCGGCGGTAGTGCTTCTCGACATCGGCGACTTGCTTCTGCGCGGTCTCGATCTCCTTGACCTTCTCCTCGGGGATGATCATGTCATCAATGCCGATGGAGATGCCGGCGCGAGTGGCCTCGGCAAAGCCGAGTTCCTTGACGTCGTCGAGCAGCTTCACGGTGCGCTCGTGGCCGCAATGCTTGTAGCACTGCCAGATGAGGTCGCCGAGCACACTCTTGCCGGCCGGCTTGTTGACGAAGCCGATCTCCGGCGGCCAGATCTCGTTGAACACAACGCGCCCCGCCGTGGTCTCGATGATCTTCTTCGCCGGATCACCAAAGACGGTCTTGCGACCGTAATCGGGGTTCTTGAGCCGGATGATCGAGTGCGTCTTCAGCCAGCCCTCGGCCTGCGCGAAGAACACCTCCTGCTCGTCGCCGAAAAGCATCGGCGTCTGTTCCTTGGAGGCCTTGACCATCCCATGACGCGGGTTTTGCGTCAGGTAGTAACAACCCAGCGTGATGTCCTGCGTCGGCGTGGTGACAGGCCGGCCGCTGCTGGGCGAGAAGATGTTGTTCGACGCCAGCATCAGCAGGCGCGCCTCGAGCTGCGCCTCGGTTGAGAGCGGCACGTGCACGGCCATCTGGTCGCCGTCGAAGTCGGCGTTGTAGGCGGTGCAAACCAGCGGATGAATGCGGATAGCCTCGCCCTCGATGAGCTGCGGCTCGAACGCCTGGATGGAGAGCCGGTGCAGCGTCGGGGCGCGGTTGAGCATCACCGGGTGGCCCTTGGTGACCTCGTCCAGGATGTCCCACACCTCGGGCACTTCGCGCTCGATCATCTTCTTGGCGCTGCGGACGGTGTGGACCAGGCCGCGCTCCTCGAGCTTGCGGATGATGAACGGCTCGAATAACACGAGTGCCATCTTCTTCGGCAGACCGCACTGGTGGAGCTTCAGTTCCGGGCCGATGACGATGACCGAGCGGCCGGAGTAGTCCACGCGTTTGCCGAGCAGGTTCTGGCGGAACCGGCCCTGCTTGCCCTTGAGCATGTCGCTGAGGCTCTTCAACGGGCGGTTGCCGGCGCCGGTGACAGCGCGGCCGTGGCGGCCGTTGTCGAACAGCGCGTCCACCGCCTCCTGCAACATGCGCTTCTCGTTGCGGATGATGACGTCGGGCGTCTTCAGTTGCAGCAGGTTGCGCAACCGGTTGTTCCGGTTGATGACGCGGCGATAGAGATCGTTGAGGTCAGACGTGGCGAACCGGCCGCCCTCGAGCGGCACCAGCGGACGCAGGTCGGGCGGGATCACGGGCAGCACGGTCAGGATCAGCCACTCCGGGCGGCCCTTGGAGGCGATGAGGCCTTGGACGAGCTTGAGCCGTTTGCTGAGCTTCTTGCGGACCTGCTTGCTCTTGGTGGTGTTGAGCTGGAGTTCCAGCTCCTTGCCGAGCTTGTTGAGGTCAATCTTCTGGAGCAGATCGCGCACGCCCTCGGCGCCCATCTTCGCCACGAACGCCTCATGGCCATACTGCTCCTGCGCCTCGCGATACTCCATCTCCGTCAGGAGCTGTTTCCCCTTCAACGGCGTCTTGCCCGGATCCACGACGATGTAATCCTCGTAGTAGATCACGCGTTCCAGCGCGCGGGCCGTCATGTCAAGCATCAAGCCGATGCGGCTGGGCAGGCACTTGAAGAACCAGATGTGGCTGCACGGCACGGCCAACTCGATGTGGCCCATGCGCTCGCGGCGCACGCGGGCCAGCGTCACCTCGACGCCACAACGGTCACAAATGACGCTGCGGTGCTTGATGCGCTTGTATTTGCCGCAGTTGCACTCCCAGTCGCGGGTCGGGCCGAAAATGCGCTCGCAGAACAAGCCGCCCTTCTCGGGCTTGAGCGTGCGGTAGTTGATCGTCTCCGGGTTCTTCACCTCGCCGCGGGACCACGAACGGATCGTGTCGGGCGAGACGATGGTGATGGACACGAAGTCGAACGCCTCGGACTTCTCCAACCCGAGCGCGCGGCGCGCCGCCTCGGTGGAGAGTTTCGCGTGAACGTCTTTGACCTGTTGAGCACTCATGTGTTTTTTTGAAACCTCAGTCGTCGCGGCGGCGCGGGCCGGCCACGGGCGTTGAAATCGCTATTCGTCGTCCTCGTCTTTGCGCTTGCTCTGGCTTTCCGCCTTTGCCTCGGCGGCGGCCGCGGCAGCGACCTCGACCGACGACGGCGTGGGCAGCAGCACCGAGCCGCCTTCCTTGCCGACGCGGACGTCGAGGCAGAGGCTCTGCATTTCCTTCACGAGCACGTTGAAGCTCTCGGGCACGCCGGCTTCGAGCGTGTTCTCGCCCTTGACGATGCTTTCGTAGATGCGGGTGCGGCCGGCGACGTCGTCGCTTTTGACCGTGAGCAACTCCTGGAGCGTGTAGGCCGCGCCATACGCTTCGATGGCCCACACCTCCATTTCGCCGAACCGCTGGCCGCCATACTGCGCCTTGCCGCCCAGCGGCTGCTGGGTGACGAGCGAGTAGGGGCCGACGGCACGGGCGTGGATCTTGTCCGCCACCAGGTGGCTAAGCTTCATCATGTAGATGAAACCGGTGACCACCCGTTGATCGAACGGCTCGCCGGTGCGGCCGTCGTAGAGGATGGTCTTGCCATCATCGGCCAGCCCGGCTTTCTTCATGGCTTCCTTGATCTCCTTCTCCGTGATGCCGTCGAACACGGGCGAAGCGACGGAGAATCCGAGGATCTTGGCAGCCCAGCCCAGGTGCGTCTCGAGCACCTGGCCGACGTTCATGCGCGAAGGCACGCCGAGCGGGTTGAGCACGATGTCCACCGACACGCCGTCCGGCATGAACGGCATGTCTTCCTCGGGCACGATCTTGGCGATGACGCCCTTGTTGCCGTGGCGGCCGGCCATCTTGTCGCCGACGCTGAGCTTGCGTTTGCTGGCGACATAGACCTTCACGCGCTTGACGACACCCGCGTCCGCGTCGTCGCCGCTCTCGATGCGGTCAATCTGCCGTTCGCGCTCCATCTCCAACTCGGCGAACCTGTGCTCATACTGCGAGATGATCTCGCGGATCTTGATGCGGATCGGCGAGGGATCAATCTCGATGTGGTTGTAGTGCTCGGCCAGCTTGCGCAGGAGCGTCTTGGTGATCTTGCGGTTGGCCGGGATGATGGTCTCGCCCGTCTCGACGTTGACGACGTCGAGCGGGATTTTCTCGCCCAGCAGGATGTTCGAGAGCGCCTCGCTCAACTCTTCCTTCAACTCGGCGTAGCGGTCCTCGTGGTTCTCCTCGAACTGCTTCTTCTGCTTGCGCTGTTCGTTGACGCTGAGCTTGGAGGACTGGCTGGATTCCTTGAGCGGCGACACCTTCACGTCCATGACGATGCCTGCGGAACCGCTCGGCACGGTCAACGAGGTGTCCTTCACGTCCGCGGCCTTCTCGCCGAAGATGGCGCGCAACAGGCGCTCCTCGGGGGCCAGCTCCGTCTCGCTCTTGGGCGTGATCTTGCCGACGAGGATGTCGCCGGGCCGGACTTCGGCGCCGACGCGCACCACGCCATCGTGGCTAAGGTTCTTAAGGGCTTCCTCGCCGACGTTGGGGATGTCGCGCGTGATTTCCTCGGGGCCGAGCTTGGTGTCGCGGGCGTTGCACTCGTATTCCTCGATATGGATCGAGGTGTAGGTGTCCTCCTTGAGCATCTTCTCGCTGATGAGGATGGCGTCCTCAAAGTTGTAGCCGTTCCACGGCATGAACGCGACGAGCACGTTGCGGCCGAGCGCCAGCTCGCCGTTGTCGGTGCACGGACCATCGGCGATGACCTGCCCCTTCTTGACGTGCTGCCCCTGCTTGATGAGGGGCTTCTGGTTGATGCAGGTGCCGGCGTTGGAGCGCATGAACTTGCGCAGTTCATACACCCAGATGCCTTCCTTCCCGTCGGTCTTGAGCTTCTTCTTGCCCTCTGGCATTTTGCCGCTCTCGGTGATGACGATGCGGCGCGCGTCCACACTCGCGGCATAGCCGGCGTGGCTGGCGACGATGCAGGCCATCGAGTCGCGGGCGACACGGCCTTCGAGACCGGTGCCGACGAACGGCGCTTCGTTCACCAACAACGGCACGCCCTGGCGCTGCATGTTGGCGCCCATCAGCGCGCGGTTGGCGTCGTCATGCTCGAGGAACGGCACGAGGCCCGTCGCGACCGAGACGAGCTGTTTCGGGCTGACGTCCATGTAGTCCACCTTCTCCGGCTCGACCTCGATGAAGTCGGCCTTGTAACGGCAGCTCACGCGCGGCGTCTGGAAATGGCCGCGGGCGTCCACGGGCGCGTTGGCCTGGGCGAGAACGTATTTCTCCTCCTGGTCGGCGGTGACATACTCGACCTTGCCGGTGACGCGGCCCTTTTCCACCTTGCGGTAGGGCGTCTCGATGAAACCGAAGTCGTTGACGGTCGCGTAAATCGAGAGCGAGCTGATGAGGCCGATGTTCGGGCCTTCCGGCGTCTCGATCGGGCAGATGCGGCCGTAGTGGCTCGGATGCACGTCGCGCACCTCGAAGCCCGCGCGCTCGCGGCTGAGGCCGCCGGGTCCGAGGGCCGAGAGACGGCGCTTGTGGGTCAGCTCGGCCAGCGGGTTGGTCTGGTCCATGAACTGGCTGAGCTGGCTGCGCCCAAAGAAGTCACGGATGACTGCCGAGAGGGCCTTCGGGTTGATGAGCTTCTGCGGCGTCATGTCGTCGGAGTTGGAGTCGAACAGCGTCATGCGCTCCTTGACCAACCGCTCGGTGCGGGCGAGGCCGACGCGGCACTGGTTGGAAAGCATCTCGCCGATGGTGCGGACGCGGCGGCTGCCGAGATGGTCAATGTCATCCACCGAGCCTTCGCCCTTGCGGAGGCTGATCAGATACCTCAACGCCTCGACGATGTCCTCGTTGGTGAGGATGCGGACGTCGTGGTCCACGTTGACGCCGAGCTTCTGGTTGATCTTGTAGCGGCCCACGCGGCCGAGGTCGTAGCGCTTCGGGTCGAAGAAGAGCCGCTTCAGCAACGCCTTCGCGTTGGCGGGCGTCGGCGGGTCGCCGGGGCGCAGCCGCTTGTAGATGTCCTTGAGGGCCTCGTCGCTGCTCTTGGTCGGGTCCTTCTTGAGCGTCTTGATGATGACGCCGTCGTCGGCCGAGGTGTCAATGACCTTGGCCTTCTCGATGCCGGCGTCGGAAAGCTGGCGGCACACGGCCTTGCTCAACGGCTCGAACGCGCGGGCGATGACAACCTGCGTCGCCTTCTCGACCGCATCGGCCACCAGCATGAAATTGCCGATGGTTTCCAGATTCTCGATGTCCTTGAGCTTCGTGTCCTTGACTTCGTAGAAGAGCTTGATGATCTCCTCGTCCGTGCCGTAGCCGAGCGCGCGCAGGAACGTCGTCGAAAGGAACTTCCGGCGGCGGCGGCGGCGGTCGAGATAGACATACATCAGGTCGGCCGTGTCGAACTGCACCTCCAGCCACGAGCCGCGGTCAGCGATGATGCGGAAGCTGTAGAGCAGCTTGCCGTTGGGATGAACGGCGCTCTCGAAGCAGATGCCGGGCGAGCGGTGGAGCTGGCTGACGATGACACGCTCGGCGCCGTTGATCACGAACGTGCCCTGCGGCGTCATGAGCGGGATTTCGCCCATATAGACGCCTTCCTCGACGCCGCTGCGGCCTTCCTTGCCGAGGCGGAACACGACGTGGAGCGGCGCGGAGTAGGTGATGCCCTCGCGCTGGCATTCCAAGGAGGAGAGTTTCGGCTCGCCGATGGTGTAACGGACAAAGTCCAGCTTGACCTGGCCGTCGTAGCTCTCGACCGGGAAGACCTCCTTGAACACACCATGGAGGCCGACCAGTTTGCGGCGGTCAGCATCCGCGTCCTGCTGCAGGAAATCCACGTAGGAGTCCGTCTGGATCTCGATGAGATTAGGCGGCTCGATCGCGTCCGTCAGTTTACCGAAGTTCTTTCGTTCAAGCATGGTCTGATGACCTCATTACGGCGTTCTCGCGTTCACACGTGCGTTACTACAAGCAACCTGCCACACCCACGCACCCAACCGGCGAAAAGCGGCACCCAACCCTCCACCGCCACC
The DNA here is from genome assembly GCA_020718125.1 of Methylacidiphilum sp. Taxonomy (GTDB): domain Bacteria; phylum Verrucomicrobiota; class Verrucomicrobiia; order CAIQCK01; family CAIQCK01; genus JACRKA01. The sequence goes on from DYDC01000044.1 coordinate 8,293, forward strand.
CCGTTTTTTCCGGGACGCGGCGGGGTCTGTTGCGCTTTCGCTTTCTTTGTCACGGCCTCCCCGCCACGAAAGCGGGGAGGCCGCAACCAAAACCGACTACTTGACCTCGACCTTGGCGCCGGCGGCTTCGAGCTTCTTCTTGATGCTCTCGCACTCTTCCTTGTTGACGCCTTCTTTGACCGGCTTCGGGGCGCTCTCAACGAGCGCCTTCGCGTCGACCAGGCCCAGGCCGGGCACCACTTCGCGGACCACCTTGATGACGCCAAACTTGTTAGCGCCCGCGTTGGCCAGGATCACGTCGAACGTGTCCTTGGCGGCGGCGTCCGGAGCGGCGGCGGCGCCTGCTGCGGGAGCGGCGGCGGCCACGGCGACCGGAGCGGCGGCGGTGACGCCCCATTCCTTCTCGAGGGTCTTCACCAGCTCGGCCATCTCCAGGACGGTCAGTTTGCCCAGTTGTTCCACCAATGGTTTCAAGTCAGCCATTGTCGTTCTCTCTTTCTGCGGTGTCGTCACCGGCGCGGGATCCCGCGCCGACTTGGCCCCGAAGGCCTCCGGGGTGACGATTTACCTTTGTTCGGTTGTTTGTTTCTGTCAGTCCACGCTCCCGCAATCGCGGGACGCGCACGGGGAAATCCGTTTACGCCTTCGCAGCTTCGGCCGCGGGGGCTTCCTTCGACTTCTTGTCCTCGTAAGCCTTGACGATCTGCGCGAACTTCGAGGCCGGCGCGGCCAGCAAGCGCACCAGGTTGCCCTGCGGCGCGAGGAACAGGCCGAGCAGCTTGGCCCGGAGCACTTCGAGGCTCGGCAAATCGGCCAGTTCGGCCACCTGCGCGGGTTGCAGCAGCGCCTTGTCGAGGATGCCAAGCTTCACTTTCGGCTTGTCGAACTCGGCGGCGAAAGTCTTCAGCACCTTGGCAGTGGCGGATACGTCCTTCTTGCCGGTGATGACGCCGGTGGGGCCGATCAGCACGCCAGCAACACCCTCGGGGATGCCGCATTCCTTGAACGCGATCTTCAGCGTGGAGTTCTTCGCGACGTGGAACTCCGCGCCGACGCCGCGCAGCCGCTTCCGCAGCTCGCCGCCTTGGGCGACCGTCAACTTGGTGAAGTCCACCAGCAGCGCGAACGGCGCGGCTTCGATCTGTTTCTTGGCTTCGCCAACTAGAAGTTTTTTCTCTGGTCTCATGGTCGTGTCTCGTCAGGAAGCGAGGAACTCGCGGATGTCGAGCGCCAAGCCGGGGCTGACGGTGGCCGTCAGCGTGCAGCTCTCGATATAACGGCCCTTCGCGGCGGACGGCCGGGCCTTGGCGACCGCCTCGATGACCGCGCGGGCGTTCTCGACGATCTGCGCCTCGTCGAATGAAATCTTGCCGAACGGCACGTGCAGGTTGGCGGCCTTGTCTATCTTGAACTCGACGCGGCCGGCCTTGAACTCCTTGATGGCTTTCGCGACGTCGTCGGTGACCGTGCCGGTCTTCGGGTTCGGCATGAGGCCGCGCGGACCAAGCACTTTGCCGAGCTTGCGGACCTCGCTCATGGCTTCCGGCGTGGCGATGGCCACATCGAAGTCGGTCCAGCCTTCGGTGACCTTCTCGATCAGATCATCGAAACCGGCGTGGTCCGCCCCGGCCGACTTGGCGGCATCCGCGCCACCCTTGGTGAAGACGAGGATGCGGACCTTCTTGCCGCTGCCGTGCGGGAGCGGGACGGTGCCGCGCACCATCTGGTCGCTTTGCTTGGGGTCCACGCCGAGCTTGAACGCCAGCTCGACGGTCTCGTCGAGCTTCGCGCGCGGCATCTTCTTGAGGACCTTGACCGCATCGGCCAGCGGATACGCCTTGTTGGCGTCCACCAGCTTCAGCGCTTCGCGAAATCGTTTGCTGTGTTTTTGTGCCATCGGATACTCCGGCGGGTTGCCTGCGTCTGGTTCGGAAAAACAACGGGTTACTCCACCACGTCAATGCCCATCGAGCGGGCGGTGCCCGCGACCATGCGGAACGCGGCCTCGTCGCTGCTGGCGTTGAGGTCCTTCGCCTTGATCTTGATGATCTCCATGATCTGCTTGCGCGTGACCTTGCCGACCTTGTTGCGGTTCGGCTCGCCGCTGGCCGTGGCGATGCCCGCGGCCTTCTTCAGCAGCACCGCCGCGGGCGGCGACTTGGTGATAAAGGTGAAACTCTTGTCCTGATAAACCGTGATCACCACGGGGATGATCATGCCGGCGTCGGCCTTGGTGACGGCGTTGAACTCCTTGCAGAACGCCATGATGTTGACGCCCTGCTGGCCAAGCGCCGGACCCACCGGCGGCGCCGGGTTGGCCTGGCCGGCCGGGATCTGCAATTTGACTGAACCGACAACTTTCTTTGCCATGGTCGTTGGACCTTTCGAAATCTGAAACCGCTCAATGAGCGCTATCCGCGCTCGACCTGACTGTATTCAACCTCGACCGGCGTGTTGCGGCCGAAGATTTGCACCGAAACCTTGAGCTTGCCGCGATCGGGATCAATCTCCTCGATCACGCCGCTGCAGTTCAGGAACGGCCCCTCGGTGATCTTCACCGATTCGCCGACCTCGTAGTTCACCTTGGGCTTGACCTTGTCACCGCGCTCCTGGATCTGCGCGAGCAGACTGTCCACCTCATCCTTGCGCAACGGCACGGGCCGCTCGCCGCCGATGAACCCGATGATGCCCGGCGTGTCGCGGATGAAATACCAGGGCTTGTCCATGAGCTGCCCCTTGTCGTCGAGCAGCAGCATGTTCACGAGCAGGTAGCCGGGGAAGAACTTGCGCACGGTCGTGGTGCGCTTGCCCTTCTTGACCTCGGCGACCTTCTCGGTCGGGATCAGGACCTGCTGGATGAATTCCTCCATCTCTTCGGTCTTGATCCGCTTCTCGATGCTCTCTTTGACCTTCTGTTCATGGCCCGAGAACGTATGGATGACAAACCACTGGCTTTGCATGTCGCCTTTGTGTTCTACAGCCGCGTCAGATGCCGGACACACCATGTGCCGACAAAGTCCACAATCGCCACGGCCGCGCCCATCAGCGCCGTCGCGACCACCACCACGACAGTGGAATCGCGAAGCTCCATCGTCGTCGGCCAGTTGCAGCGCTTCAACTCGTCCGCCACTTCGGCCACGTAACCGCGCACTTTCAGGAACGGATTCGTCATGGTCGCGTCACTTTACTAAAGCTGGCACGGCAGGAGGGACTCGAACCCCCAACCGTCGGTTTTGGAGACCGATGCTCTACCAATTGAGCTACTGCCGTAGCGCTGCTGAATCGAAGCGAGAAGCACTCAGCCTCCGGCTTACTTGGTTTCCCGATGGACCACGTGCTTGCCGCACCAGCGGCAGTGTTTCTTCAACTCCAACCGCTCCTTCGCGAGCTTTTTGTTGGCCGTGGTGTGGTAGTTCCGGCGCTTGCACTCAGTGCACGCCAATGTGATTCGTTCTCGGGGCATCGTTTGTTTCTCCGCTCAGCCAGGAGACAGCGCGGAGGAGAGGGGCAACGACCCGATCTCCTCCGGCTGTAGAGTGTCGTTACTCCACGATCTCCGAGATACGACCCGCGCCGATGGTCCGGCCGCCTTCGCGGATGGCGAACCGCTGGGTCTTTTCCATGGCCACCGGGGAGATCAACTCGATCTCACAACTCACGTTGTCGCCCGGCATCACCATCTCGACGCCCTTGGCCAGCTTCATCACGCCGGTCACGTCGGTGGTGCGGAAGTAGAGCTGCGGCCGATAGCCGTCGAAGAACGGCGTATGACGCCCACCCTCGTCCTTGCTCAGCACGTAAACCTCCGCCTTGAACTTCTTGTGCGGGGTGATCGTGCCGGGCTTGGCCAACACCTGGCCGCGCTCGACGTCAGTCTTCTTGATGCCACGCAGCAGCACGCCGACGTTGTCGCCGGCTTGCGCGAAATCGAGCAGCTTGCGGAACATCTCGATATCGGTCACCACCGTCTTCTGCGTCGGACGCAACCCGATGATCTCCACCTCTTCCATCTTGCTGATCTTGCCGCGCTCCACACGACCGGTCACGACCGTGCCGCGACCCTCGATGTTGAACACGTCCTCGACGCTCATCAGGAACGGCTTGTCCATCTCGCGGACCGGCTCCGGGATGAAGTCGTCGCAAGCCTTGATCAGATCGAAAATGGCCTTTTCGCTCTCGGGATCGCCCGCCATCGCCTTGGTGGCGCTGCCGCGAATGATCGGCGTCTTGTCGCCGGGGAACTCATACTTGGTGAGCAGGTCGCGGATCTCCATCTCGACCAGGTCGAGCAACTCCTTGTCGTCCACAAGATCCACCTTGTTCAGGAAGACCACAACCGAAGGCACGCCGACCTGACGGGCCAGCAGGATGTGTTCGCGCGTCTGCGGCATCGGACCGTCGGCGGCGCTCACCACCAGGATGGCGCCGTCCATCTGCGCCGCGCCAGTGATCATGTTCTTGACGTAGTCGGCGTGGCCGGGGCAATCCACGTGCGCGTAGTGGCGCTTCTCGCTCTCGTATTCGACGTGCGCGACGGCGATGGTGACGGTCTTGGTCTCGTCACGCACCGTGCCGCCCTTGGCGATGTCGGCGTAGCTCTTGATCTCCGCCTGGCCCTTCTTGCTGAGGACCACCAAAATGGAGGCGGTCAATGTGGTTTTGCCGTGGTCAATGTGGCCGATGGTGCCAATGTTGACGTGCGGCTTGCTTCGCTTGAACGATTCCTTTGCCATGATATCTCCTGCTCGGTTCGGTTGTTGTTCTCGTTTCGACGTCGTCGCTAAAACTGGAGCCTGCGATCGGGATTGAACCGACGACCTCGTCCTTACCAAGGACGTGCTCTACCAACTGAGCTACACAGGCCTCGGTCAATCCATCCGACTCCGCGCACGGTATCCGCACCGCGCGCTGGCCTGAAAAAAGAAAAAACACCACCTCGTTTTGTCCGTGCCGGATTCAAAACGCCCGCGGGTCTTGACCTTCTTGCGTTGACCTGACTTACGTTCACAACCGGCCGCTTCGACCGGCCCAAACGTGGCGCGGGATACTAGCAAAACCGCCTTGCCTGTCAATAGGCCAATGCGACTTTTTTTCGCGCCATGCGCCTTTCCAGGAAAACCGTCCGCCACCCGACCAAAGGTCCTAGAGCGGATTTGTGACCGCGATAAGTTGTT
>DYDC01000045.1 GCA_020718125.1 Methylacidiphilum sp.
CGATGCGTAAGGCCGCAGGGGAGGGCCGAACAACAAGTAATCGGCTTTGCCTTTCAAACCGGGGACTTGTTTGGCTGCCGCATCCACAAGCGCGCGGACTTCATCCTCTACAAGCTTCCGGGGCACAATTTGATTACGGGTGCTTTGAGCTTGGCAGTCCTGCTTCAAGTTCAAGTCAGTCGGCTTGTCGGGATTCCATAACCCCATTTTCCACGCGTCGAAGTAGCAGGGCCGATGAAACTGCTCTTTGGCCGGAGCCATCGCCTCCAGGCTTTTCTCGAACTCCTGCATTCGCGTCAGCGTCTTGCCTTCCTCGTCTTCGGGCTTCTCGCTGCGTCGTTGCTCACGCGTTTTCCACGGGATGTTCGGGTCGTAACCACGCCGCTGAATGGCGGAGTGAAGCGCCTTGTAGATTTGCCACGGTTCCAGTGTCTCGCCGCGCAGCAGTTTAATGCGGAGCAGGCAGGAGGTATAGCAGGTGTCATCGCCCGCCGGAGCAAATTCCCGCTCCAGCTTTTCATCTCCGGGCGTCACGTCCCCTTTCTTGGTTTGTTTGTTCCACGTCACGCGCCGGGCCCGGAGCGGCTCGATGCCTGCCGCTCGCATGACTTCATCGAGCCAAGCTTCGCGCGCTTTGTGGGCGAGGCGTGTGCGCCACATGCGGCGCCGCGACGCGGCGGTTTTCGTTTCGGCAAATTCCGCCGGAATCAGCAGCGAGGCCTTGTGGCGGAATTCGTTTCCCTGGCGGACGGCTTCGCCGATGGAGGCTTTGCCGAGATCAAATGCCCAGACGATCTCATTCATGATGATTGCTCTCCTTGCGGGCGGCTATTGTGTCAGATTCGCAGTTTCATCGCTCATGTTCCAAGCCCCTCCGGGCGATATGTCCCGCCGATAGTTGAAGCTAGCGGTGGTGCATTGGTTGTTTAGGCGGCTTGTTGTTGAGAGTCAAGAGTGGCTTTGAGGGCGGCTTCGAGCGCGGGGAGCGCGGTGTGGCCTTTGATGCGTTGGAAGTGGCCTTCAGCCCACAGCGCGAGCCAAGCGCAGCCGCATCCGGCCGTCGAGGAAGTTCATGTCGCGGCGTTTCGCGATGTCGGCCGGCGTCACGCTGAAGTCGCCGAGTTTTGTCAAGAGGCTCGGCGTGGCTGAGCGCGGGCCACTAACGTCGAGCAGCAGCCCCTTGCCGAGTGTGGAGCGGCGGGAAGGCCTGCCTTTGGCGAATCTCTCCTTCGGCACGCCATACTCGGACACGGGGGCGGCCTTGCCGCGGGCAACGGCTTTTTCAGCGGTGGTCTTGTCGTGCTGCGTGCTCGCCTGCCACGTCGCGTCCTTGATCGCGTCGCTTTCGTCGAACAACCATTCGCGCACGGCTACCTTGCCGCCGTCGCTGCCGCGCGCGGAGCCGTCCCACGACACGGCGGGGCCGATCGCTTTCTCATCGAGGGTGAGTCAGAGGGTGAGGTTTTCGCCGCGGGCCGAAGCCGCCAGCAGCGCCAGTGTGAGCCAAAGGGCGGAAGTGTTCGCAACGCCGCGAGTCTAGCGGCGCTCGCGCAGCCCGACAAGCGCCAACGCCGCGCCAGCCGCCACGATGGCCGCGCAGAGGGCATAAGCCCACGACGCGCCGATGACCTCCACCGCCCAGCCGGACATCAACGCGCCGATGAGCGAGCCTGCGCCCCACGACGCGATCATCAGGAAGCTTTGGCCGCTGACCCGAAGTTCCTCTGGAAACCGGTCGTGGATGATGTGCATCGCCGACATCTGGAACGCGCCGAAGGTGAAGGCATGCAGCGGTTGCATCAGCAACAGCACCCACATCGAGGCGCTCAGCGAGTAAGCGCCCCATCGCACCGCGCCGGCCAGCAGCGCGATCACGATCAACGGCGCCGCGCCGAAGCGCCGGATCAGGGCGCCGGACTTGAAGATGAACCAGACCTCGGCTCCCACAGCGAATGACCAGAGAAACGCGATGGCGAACGGCGCGTAGCCGGCGTCCCGCAGGTGGATGGTGAAGAAGTTGTAATAGACGCCGTGGGCGACCTGGTTCAGGAGGCTGGCGGCGAGCAGCGCGAGGATGAACGGTTGCCGCAGCACGTCGCGGCGGCGGGCGCGCTCGGCGGCGGGCTTCGGCGGCGGCGCGGGCAGCGGCGGCAGGCGCAGCGCGATGCCGGCCAGCGCGACGTAGCAGAGCAGCGCCACGCTGAGGCCGGCGACGGTGGGGAATGAATCGAGCAGCTTGCCGACGGCCAGCGCCGCGACGACGAAGCCGATGGAACCCCACGCGCGCACCTGGCCGTATTCGAAACTTTCGCGGCGCGCGATCTCCAGCGTGCTGGCGTCCAGCATCGGGCCGGTGAGGGTGGTGAAGAACTGGACGAGCGTGAACGCCACGATCATCCACGCGAACGTCTTTGCCGCGAGCACGCCGGCAAACGTGAGCGCCATGCACGCGCAGGCAGCGGCCATCAGGAGGTTGCGCCTCTGCGAACGGTCGGCGATGGCGCCCCAGAAGCCGGGGAACACGATGCGGCCCAACGGTGCCACGGCGGCCACGACGCCGATCTGCCAGTCGCTGAAGCCGAGTTGCTTCAGGTGCAGGTTGAAGAACGGCAGCAGGATGCCCGCCGCGGCGCAGACCACGAAATAGAAAGCACAAAGCTGGCGCATGGGCATCGTTACTCGCGGCTCGTCATCCGTGAAACCGGTCTTTCACCCGAAACAATCACGAACAACGAATAGCTCATAACGTCGCCCACGCGCCAGCTTTGGCTGGTTGCGAAAAATCGTGGGAGGCCCCTCGCTATTGCGAGGGGAACGTCCGAGCCGCCGGGTTGGCCGACCGCCTGAGGAGCCACCTCCCACTAAAACTGGATTCGGCTCTCAAAGATCCAACAACAGGAAAGGGGAACGGGGGTAGTGCCACCAAGAGAGATTTGGCTTGGCCTTTGCGTTGAGCCTGTTTGCGACGATTTAGGAGTTGCCGTAACCGGCGTGCGGTGCATATTCCGCACGACAAATCGTCCGGCGATTGCTAAAAGAGCGCGACTGACACGCTGGACGACAAGCGCCGTGCGCACATTGCGCCAGACACACCGCTACCAATGACTGCCTTGTTCCAACCTTATCAGCGCCAGACTTTCCCGCTGGTGGTTCTCGCGGCGATCATCGTCGCGGTCCTGGCGGCGGCTCTCGCGGTGGTCGTGGTCCTGACCGAGCCGTCGCCCGCCCAACGCGAGCAGGCCGAGCAAATCGAGGCCAACGAAAAGACGCTCACGGCGTTCGCCAGCACGTTTGCGGCCGAACAAGCGATCGCGGACTTCGCGCTGGCCCAAGGGCAGGCGTTCCTGAGAGCCGCAGCCGCAAGCCTGCACCGAAACCTCGTCGCTGGCGCTGATACGGCGACGTTGCTGCGGTTCGCCGAGCAGACGCTGCGGCTGGAGGCGATCTACGTGGTGGATGCCAAGGGCCAGACCACGGCGCGGGCAGGAGCACAGGCGCAGCCAGAGTGGTTTCGCGATCTGCCGGAGGTGAAGTCGCGGCTGGCCAAGCAGGGTGGCCCGACGTTGGAGAAACGGATCCCGCCACACGGCAAGGGAGTCGAGCCGCTTTACATCATGATCTGGCCGAGACCGAAGACGCAGGGCTTCATCGTCATGATCCAGACGGCAGAGGACTTCCAGTTGGTCAGCGATTGGCGGTCGCTCTACACGAAGTTTCTCGAGCGGTTCCTCGACTCCTCGCCGACGGCTGTCTATATCGCCCTGCTGGAGCCGAACAACCTGATCAGCCACGTGATCTCCCGCGACGCGGGCGAGGTCGGACGGCTCAAACGCGCCCACAAGCCGTTCAAGGCGCTCGCGCGGAGCCGCCAGGCGCGGGTCAGCGAGGTGACCTCCACGCGCAGCGAGCGGCTCTTCGAAATCTACCTTCCCTTCCATGCCGCGGGCGAGCGGCTCGTCGAGGGCGCGCCGCCCCGCGGCATCCTCGTGGCCGGGTTCCGCTTCACCGAGTCGCCACGCCAATTCCCGAGCCTGGCGCCGGCGTTCATTGCCGGCGTGATCCTCACCGGCCTGTTGCTTGGCCTGATCCAGTTCTACGGCCGCCGGACGGCGGCCCTCACCGCGGCGCGGCTGGAACACGACACGCAGAATGTCCTCGAAACCATCTCCAGCGGCCTGCTGGCCATCAACAGCGACGCGGTCGTGGTGGCCGTCAACAGCCGCGTCGAGGAGATCACGGGACGCGAGCGCAGCCGGATCGTGGGCCAGCCCTACCGGCGCGCGTTTGAGGACGAGAAGGAACTGAACTACGTCCTCCTGGACACGCTCCACAACGGGCGGCTCTACGCCAATCACGATCTGGTCTTCCGCAAGCTCGACACGACCACCGTGCCGTTGCGGGTGACCACCGCGCGGCTGGAGCTGTCGGGCAGCCAGCCCGGCGCCATCGCCCTCATTGAGGACGTCAGCGACCAGCGACGCCTCGAGGCCCGCCTGCGCCGCAACGAACGGCTCTCCTCCATGGGCCAGCTCGCCCACGGCGTCGCGCACGAGATCCGCAATCCGCTCAACGCGATCGAGATGACCGCGCAGCACGTCCAGAACCAGCTTACCCCGGCCGACCCGGCGCATCGCGAGAAATTCGACCGCTACATGCGCGCCATCCGCGAGGAGGTGCGCCGGCTGGATCTCATCGTGCGGCGGTTTTTGGAAATCGCCCGCCCGCCCGGGACCAGCCTCAGCGACGTGGACGTCAACGGCCTGGTCGAACATGCGCTGCTGGTGGAGGCCGAAGAGATCGGCCGCTGCCATATCCAGGTCGCCAAGCACCTCGCCACCGGCGTGCCGCACATCAAGGCCGACAAAGCCCAGCTCCAGCAGGCGCTGTTGAACCTCCTCATCAACGCCATCCAAGCGATGGCGTCGTTGCCAAAGGACTCGCCGCGCGTCATGAAACTGGGCACCGCGTTCGTGCCCGCCCAAGCCCCCGACGAAGCCGACGGCGTCGAGATCACCGTCAGCGACAGCGGCGTCGGCATCAAGCCCGAACACCGCGACCGCGTCTTCGACCCCTACTTCACCACCAAACAAAGCGGCACCGGCCTCGGCCTGGCGCTGGTCTATTCCATCACCCTCAACCACGGCGGCCTGATCGAGTTCGACAGCGCCCCCGGCGCCGGCACCACGTTCCGCTGGCTGCTGCCCGTCAAGTTTGGCGAAACCCTCTGAGACACTTTATGAGCCGACCCTATCACCTGCTGGTTGTCGAGGACGTTGCGAGCGAACGCGAAATCCTCTGCGAACACCTCACCGTCGCCGGTTACAGCGTCAGCGCCGCCAGCAACGGCCACGAGGCGCTCGACAAGTTCCGCAACGAGAAGATTGACCTCGTCATCAGCGACCTGCGCCTGCCCGACATCAGCGGCGTCGAGATCATGCGGGCCGTCAAGGACATTGACCCGCGCGTGCCGGTCATCATCGTCACCGCCTACGGCAGCATCGAGGGCGCGGTCGAGGCCATGCGCCGCGACGCCTACAGCTACGTCACCAAGCCGCTCGACGTGGACCAGCTCAAGATGGACATCGCCCGCGCACTCCAGAACCGCATCCTGGCCGAGGAAGTCCAGCAACTCCGCGAGCAACTCCGCAACCGCTACCGGTTCGAGGGTATTGTCGGCAACTCCAAACAAATGCAGGACGTCCTGAGCCAGGTCGCGCGCGTCGCCCCCACCCGCGCCACCGTCCTCATCACCGGCGATACCGGCACCGGCAAGGAACTCGTCGCGCGCGCCATCCACTTCAACAGCCCGCGCGCCGAGAAGCCCTTCGTCGCCGTGGCCTGCGGCGCCATCCCGCAGACGCTCATGGAAAGCGATCTGTTTGGCCACGAACGCGGCGCGTTCACCGGCGCCGACCGGCTCCGTGTGGGCCGCTTCGAGCAGTCTGATGGCGGCACCATCCTCCTCGATGAGATCCACACCCTGCCGCTCTCCGCGCAGGCCAAGCTGCTGCGCGTGTTGCAGGAGCGCGCCTTCGAACGCGTCGGCAGCTCCCAGCCAATGACCGTGGACATCCGCGTGCTCGCCGCCACCAACCAGAACCTCGAACAAGCTGTCACCGACGGCGAGTTCCGGCGCGACCTGTTCTACCGCCTCAACGTCATCCAAATCCGCCTGCCCAGCCTCTGGGAACGCAAGGACGACGCGCCGTATCTGATCGAGCACTTCATCAGGAAATTTGCCGAGCAGAACAAGAAGGGTGTCACCGGCGTTACCGAGGAAGCCATGCGCCTGCTGGTCCGCTACGCCTGGCCTGGCAACGTCCGCGAGCTGGAGAACGCCATTGAACACTCGGTTGTGCTGGCCCGCGGCGATGCCGTCACGCCCGACGATTTGCCGCTGCACATCCGCCAGAGCGCCGTGGTCGCCAACAAACTCCAGATCGGCATGACGCTCGCCGAACTGGAGCGCGTCGCCATTCTCGAAACCCTCAAGCTCCACGGCGGGAACAAGACCAAGACCGCTTCCGCACTGGCCATCGGCCTGCGCACCCTTCACACCAAGCTCAAGGAATACGGCCAGAGCGGCACCGACGAACATCCCGTCGTCCCACCCTCACCGCCAAGCGGGGCGGCCTGATTCATCGCGAGCCTACTTCGAATAGCGTTTCTGGAACTCGGCCTGGCGCTCGGCACGGGACTTGGCCTCGGCCGGGTCCATCTTGTTCGGATACCAACTGTGGTTGGAGGAGTTGAGGACTTCCTTGGGCTTCTTCTCCAGCGCCCCGGCGGCGGCGCGGACACCTTCGCGTCCACGCCGAATCGCTTCTTCACCTGCTCGGTGATGCGGACCAACGCGGCGGCCTTCGCGTATTCCGGCTTCAACTTCGGCTGCCGGACGGGCGTCGTGTCGGTGGCCCACGGCGGCGCCACCACGCGGGCCGCCACCGGGTTGAGCGCCAGCACTCCCGCGCAGGCAAGGAAGGCGAGCGGAACCCAGAATGGCAGCGGATACTTCATCGTTGCAGGTGTTTCTCAGTAAACATCGCGGTTGCGGTCGCCATTGGCAGCGGAAGTGATATTGGATGGAGTTGACCCGCGTCAGCAAATGTTCCACTCGGCCTGGAGCGCCACAACCGGCAGAACAGCCGCGTCACGCCGTCCGCAGCGCTGACAGCAACTCCTTCACCTTCCCCAGCGCCCGCGCGCGGTGGCTGATCTTGTTCTTCTCGGCGTCGGGCAGTTCGGCGTAGGTCTGGTCGTAGTTCTCCGGCACAAAGAGGGGGTCGTAGCCGAAGCCGTTCGTCCCGCGCGGCTCGCGGATGATCCTCCCGGCGCACACGCCGCTGCACACGGCCACGATGAACGGGTCGCGCAGCGTGAACGCCACGTCCGCCTTGCGAGCGGCTTGGGCCAGTGCGAACGACGCGCCCGCGATGGCGATGACGCATGAGAACCGCGCCACGCGCTCCGCGTCGGCCAGGCCGGCCATTTCGCGCAACAGCTTCTCGTTGTTGCGCTGGTCGTTCGACGGCTCGCCCGCGTAGCGCGCCGACAACACGCCCGGCGCCAGGTCGAGCGACAGCACTTCGAGGCCGGAGTCGTCCGCCATCGTCAGCATCCTGCCCTGCGTGAAGCTGGCGGCGCGCACGGCCTTCTTGATCGCGTTGCCGACGAACGTCGGCTCATCCTCCACGACCTCCGGCATTCCCGGCGCGGCGTCGAATCCGAGGATTTCCCACGGCGTGCCGAGGATGGCGCGCAGTTCGGCGAGCTTGTGCTTGTTCCGCGTGGCGGCGAGCAGTTGCATCGCCGCCGACAATCGTGAAATACAACCGCGATGGCAACGGAAAACACGCCGCCGGCGCGCCTCCGCCATGACAACGGCGTCACTGCGTTTTCTTGCTGCGTTTGGCGGTGGCGCCGCCGGGTTGGCCGGCCGTCATCCAGAACATCGCCGCCATCGTGTCGTTGATCTTCGTCAGCGTGCGGATGCTGTGGAGGACCTCGTAGTCGCGGTCCCTGTCGAAATCACAACGCAGTTCCGTCAGCGGCATGCCGCGCAAGGGTGAATAGTCGGTCACCTTGGTCCTGTCGCACCAGAGCACCGTCAGCGGCGTGCCCGCCAACGGCTTGAGGTCGGCCACGGGCGTGTTGTCCACGCTCAGCACGGTCAGCCGCATCCCGGTGAGCGGCGACAGGTCGCCGGCCTGCCGAACGATTCACCGCCGACGTCGGCTTGGAGAACAACGACGACACGCGGCGCGGCACCGACGGCCCGCGCGGCCCGATCGCACACCAATGCCACACGCACGGCCCGCTGGCGTGGGCGCCGTTGAGCGCGACCAGCCAGGACGATGCCGAGGACGACATCATACCGCACGCTTTCCGCTGCGCGGTTTGGATGGGAGCGCGACTTGCCAAGTCACCGGCCTCGACGCCGGCAAGCGCGCCACGCGCCCCGGACGGGAACTGATGCACAATGGCTTGGAGGTTGAGATGAGGGCCAGGCCCGGCCCGGCGTTGTTGGTTTACGAGCGGTGCTCCCAAGGGGCCGCGAATTGGACGGCCGCCCGGGGAATCTGTCTCACGACGGAGTCATTCTTCCCAGAACGCCTGGTATTTCCGCCGTTTCAGCAGGCGTTCCATTCGTTTGGCGATCAACCGCGCCAGTGGTCCGCATTTCCCGCCCGCATAGACCCGCAGAAAGCGCAATCGTTCCCGCGTTGAAACAAGGCGCAACGGCGCGGTGAGGTTGAGCGCCGCCAGGTCCCGCGCGCGGCGGCGGTCGGACAGCCTTGTGTTCCGGTCCATGCGCGCCATGTCAATCAAGCAGAATTCCGGTTCGCCGGCTGCGGGCCTGACGAAAATGTGGTGTGTGAACAAATCCGGCGTGGCCAGCCCCGCGTCGTGCATCCGCTGGATCGTCCGCGCGAGCGCGTCGAACACGCGGCGGCGCGTCGCTGGCTCGCGGCTGTCGCGAAGGAGCTGTCGAACGGTCTGGCCGGAGGCGGCTTTGGTGAGGATGAAGGAGAACTTTTCCCACAACGGCCCGCATTCCTCACCGTAGGCCACAAGCCCTGCCACGCACAGGCCCGCACCTTCAAGCGCGCGCGAGTTCTCCCACTCCTGCCGCGCGATGGACCAGACGCTTCCCCGGCGAAGCAGCGATGTCAGGCCGTCTTTCTTGTAGGGCCGCCAGTGCCGTTTCAGAAACAAGGCCTGCGTCCGCCCGTCGGCGTCCGTGACCGTGATCCGCGAGACGTCACGCCGGCCCCTCTGGTTCTTGACGAATTCGCCGTGAAACGCCTTGACGGCGGCAAGCGAGGTCAGGCCGAGTGTCTTCAGCAGACCCGCGTATTCGTCGGCCACACGCACTCTGTCTTGATCGAGTTCCTCCATCGTTCGGCGGGAAGCGTAGGGTCCGCTCCTTGCATTACAAGTTGAAAACTCCGCCAAGTTTTTTGTGGCCAACGCCGGGACGTGCCGCTACCGTGCAAAACCCGACATGTCGCGAAAATGGCCACCGATTGGATAATTATAGGCGGGGCGAGGCAGCACAACCTCAAGAACATCTCGCTCAAAATCCCCCGCAACAAGCTGGTCGTCATCACCGGCCTATCCGGCAGCGGCAAAAGCTCGCTCGCCTTCGACACGCTCTATGCCGAGGGCCAGCGCAAATACGTCGAGAGCCTCTCCGCCTACGCCCGGCAGTTCCTCGAGCAGATGCAGAAGCCCGACGTGGACTTCATCGAGGGCTTGTCGCCCGCCATCGCCATCGAGCAACGCACCGCCTCCAGCAACCCGCGCTCGACCATCGCCACGACCACCGAGATTTACGATTACCTGCGCCTGCTCTACGCCAGCATCGGCCACCCGCACTGCCACAAGTGCGGCAAACCCGTCTCCAAGCAGACCGTCCAGCAGATCGTGGACAACGTCCTGTCGCTGCCCGGCGGCACGCGGCTGATGGTGCTCGCGCCGATGATCAAGGCCGAGAAAGGCGAGTTCCGCGACGTGCTCGACAAGATGAAACGGCAGGGCTTCGTCCGCGCCCGCATTGACGGCGAGATCGTCGAACTGGCCGCTGAGCCGCATAAGACGCTCGAAGAGCACCCGCATCACGTCAAGCTCGACAAGGCCCGCAAGCACACCATCGAGGCGGTCGTGGACCGGCTGGTCATCCCCAGCGCGCAATTCGGCGGCCCGGACAAGATTCGCGTGCGGCTCACCGACTCGACCGAGACGGCGCTCAAGTGGGGCGAGAACGTCATCCGCATCCTGCACGCGCCGCAGCGGCTCAGCTCGATCATCGCCGCCGCGCCGAACGGCAACGGCGAGAAGTGGGCCGAGACGCTGCACTCGACACTCAACGCCTGTATCGAGTGCGGCATCAGCTTCGGCGACCTGACGCCGGCCCATTTCAGTTTCAACAGCCCGCACGGCGCCTGCCCGGAATGCCACGGCCTCGGCACGAAGCTCGTGTTCGACCCGGAACTGATCGTGCCCGACCCCGAGAAGACGCTGGAGAACGGCGCGGTCGCCCCGTGGCGGCGCGGCGGCCGGCGGATGATCATCTACTACAAGATGATGCTCCGCGCCGTCGCCAAGCATTTCAACGTCCCGCTGGAGACGAAGTGGAAGGAACTCACCGACGAGTTCAAGAAGACGATGCTCGAAGGCAGCGGCAAGGACGAAATCGAGTTCGGCTTCTTCCGCGGCGGCGCGTGGAAGGTCGTGAAGCGACCGTTCGAGGGCGTCATCCCGAACCTCGAACGGCTCTACGCCGAGACCGAGAGCGAATTCACCAAGCAGCGGCTCAGCGGTTACATGGGCCGCATCCGGTGCCCAAGCTGCCGCGGCGCGCGGCTGCGGCCCGAATGCCGAGCCGTCACCGTCGCGGAGAAGTCCATCATCCATGTCTGCAAGCTTTCCATCGGCAAAGCGGTCCAGTTCTTCGGGAACCTCCAGCTCTCGCCGCAGGAGGCCAAGATCGCCGAGGAGGTCATCGAGGAGATCGCCAGCCGCCTCCGATTCCTGCGCGACGTCGGCCTCGCCTACCTTACGCTCGACCGCGAGAGCGCCACGCTCTCCGGCGGTGAGGCCCAGCGCATCCGGCTCGCGACACAGATCGGCGCTGGACTGGTTGGTTGCCTTTACATCCTCGACGAGCCGAGCATCGGCCTGCACCAGCGCGACAACGAGCGGCTGCTCAAGTCGCTTGAGGGTCTGCGTAACCTCGGCAACACCGTCATCGTCGTCGAGCACGACGAGGACACCATCCGCCGCGCGGACTGGGTGATTGACCTCGGCCCCGGCGCGGGCGTCCGCGGCGGACACATCGTTGCCGAAGGCCCCACCGCCGAGGCGCTCAAGTCGCCCACGTCGTTGACGGCGCGGTTTCTGCGGGGCGAACTGAAGATCGAGCAGCCGCGCAAGCGCACCTCGCCGCGCACCGGCTGGCTGGAACTTCGCGGCGCGAGAGAGAACAACCTCAAGAACATCAACGTCAAGTTCCCGCTCGGCTGCTTCATCTGCGTCACCGGCGTCAGCGGCAGCGGCAAGTCCACCCTCGTGGACGACATCCTCCGCAAGGCGCTCTTCCGGAAATTTTATGGTTCGAAGGACAAGCCCGGCGAACACGATGGCATCGTCGGCGCGGACGAACTCGACAAGGTCGTCGTCATTGACCAGTCGCCCATCGGCCGCACCCCGCGCAGCAACCCCGCCACCTACACCGGCATGTTCAACCACATCCGCGACGTCTTCGCGCACCTGCCCACCGCGCGCGTGCGCGGCTACGGGCCGGGCCGGTTCAGCTTCAACGTCAAGGGTGGCCGTTGCGAGGTCTGCAAAGGCGACGGCCTCATCCAGATCGAGATGCACTTCCTGCCGGACGTCTATGTCACCTGCGAGACCTGCCGCGGCAAGCGTTACAACCGCGACACGCTGGAGATCACCTACCACGGCAAGAACATCGCCGACGTGCTGGGGATGACCGTGGACGAGGCGCAGACCTTCTTCCGCGCCGTGCCGCAGATCGAGGAGAAACTCCGCGTCCTCGCCGAAGTCGGTCTCGGCTACATCAAGCTCGGCCAGCAGGCCACCACCCTCTCCGGCGGCGAAGCCCAGCGCGTGAAGCTCGCCGCCGAACTGGCCCGCCACGCCACCGGCCGCACGCTCTACATCCTCGACGAACCGACCACCGGCCTGCACTTCGCCGACATCGAGAAGTTGCTGGAAGTCTTGAACAAACTTCGCGACGCCGGCAACACCGTGCTCGTCATCGAGCACAACCTCGACGTCATCAAGTGCGCCGACTGGCTGATAGACCTCGGTCCCGAAGGCGGCGACGCCGGCGGCAAGATCGTCGCCGAGGGCGCCCCCGAAAAAGTCGCCGCCAACGACAAGAGCTTCACCGGCCAGTTCCTCAAGCGCATCCTCAACGGCGCCGCGCCCAAGCCCGCAGTCGTCGCGCAAACCGCCAGCACGCATCATGCGGCTGTGCCAGTGAAGTGATCCCGATGAACGGGTGCAGGCCGCAAGCGCAGTGGAACGGCCTGCCGGCGGCTGGCGCAGTGTCCTCAACGCTTCTTTAGGGCGTGGTGCCGGAATGGTTTCAGCCGCGGAGCGGCGTAAGATAGTAGCCCACGGCGCCAGCCGTGGGAGTCATGAAGTCGAGAACAAAGCCCCGGGAGGGGCGGAAGAAATGGCCGCTGGTGGTGGGTTTTCTGTCGCCCCTGCCGGGGCTTTCTGCGTCTTGACGATCTTTTCCCACGGCTTGCGCCGTGGGCTATTATCTATCGCGCCTCCGGCGCTTCGTTGCCACAACGATGCGACCTTCTTGCGCACACGGCATTTCGGCAACAGGCTCTTTTCAATCGCAACGGACTTGGAAGTCCGTTCTACTTTGTTACAAGCGTGCGCTCAGCCGTAGAACGGACTTCCAAGTCCGTTGCTTTTCGGACAGCGGCCGGGGCAGACATTCATCGAGGAGGATTCTCATTCAAGCGGCGGCCTTCGTCAGCAATGACTTGGCTTCCTCCAAGCCGCGAACGGCCTGCTGCTCGGTCACGCTCGGGAAGTGATCCGCGAAGTCGTCAATCGAATAGCCCGCTTCGAGGTAATCCATGAGGTTGCGCAACGGCACGCGCGTGCCCTTGAACACCACTTCGCCGCCCAGGATTCGCGAGTCGGAATGAAACACTGAATTTCGCTTCATGCGCCGAACCCTAGCCATTTCCCCGCGCTTCTTCAAGCGTCGGCAACGGCCGGGCGCAACTTGACACCCGCGCCAAGTCCCGAAAGGGACGGTCGAGAATAGCCCGGCGTTTCAACGCCGGGTGGGCTGGCAACAAGGGACAAGCCCCGTCAG
>DYDC01000001.1 GCA_020718125.1 Methylacidiphilum sp.
AACAACGCAGGGCTATAGCCGCTGCCTACCGCATCCTCTGATCACCGAGCGCAGCGAGGTTACCCTTGAGGCGGCCAGAATCAAAATTCCTATCCCAAAACGTTAGAAGTCCAACCACCCAAGGAGATTGAGATACCATGACCACACACTCTCTCAAAACTGAATCTCAACCCGCATCGCGGTTCCGCAAGATGGTTAAAGTTACCGGAGGCTCCCTTTTGTCGCGCACATTGTTGGCCGGCTGCATGGTCGTAATGCTGGCGTTCGGCGGTTTGCCAGCCCGTTCGCAGGACGGAACCAATCTCGTCCGCAACGGCGGTTTCGAGGAAGGTGCGGCGGGCTGGAGCTTGCCGCAGGCATTTCACGTTGTGGACGACGTGTTCCACGGCGGCTCGCGCAGCTTGCAGTTGGTCAACACCAACAAGGCGAGCGATCTGTTCGTGTCGTCGCAGGCCGTCCCTTTCAAGCCGGGCATGCAATATCGCTTCAGCGCATGGATTCGGACGCGCGGCCTGCGCGGCGGGAAGTCCGGCGCGTGGATCTGCGTGAATTGGAGCGACGCGAAGTGCTGGCTCGGCAGCGACGGCGTGCATGGCGGGAATGGCGACCAGGATTGGTCTCATGTCGAGGGCGTTACCGCGCCGATCCCGAAGGAAGCCACCAGCGTCCGCATCAATCTCTGTCTGGGCAAAGGCGTGACCGGCACGGTGTGGTTTGACGACGTGAGCGTGACCGAGTTGTATCCGCCGGCGCTCGATGCGGCGTTGCTGCGGCCGAACTATCGCGGACGGCTGCTGAAGAATGCCGCCAACCAACGCGTGATCGTGCGGGCCAAGCTCGCGGACCATTTCAAGAACGGCTTGAAGCCGGAGCAAATGACGCTGGCGTATTCACTGCGCCGGGATGGAAAGGTGTTGAAGGAGAAGAAGCTCACTCCGCAAACCGGCGGCTACACCGACGTGACGTTCGATGGCCGCGCGTTGCCGGTCGGCGTTCATCAGGTGAGCGTCGAACTGCTCGCGCCAGACAAATCGCGGCTGGGCGGGCAGGAATTCGAGTTGCAGAAGCTGCCGGCTGGCGCGCCGCAGCCGGCCGTCTTCATTGACGAGCGCAACCGCGCCATCGTCAACGGCAAGCCGTTTTTCCCGCTGGGTTGGTATTTCGGGTCGGGGCCGACCTCGAAAGACCATCAGACACATCTCGACCGCGTGGCCGCCAGCCCGTTCAACACCATCATGTGCTACAGCGTCAACGCCGGCGGCCTCGACAAAGTGCGCGCCTATCTCGACGACCTCGCGGCGCGCAACCTCAAGATCATCTACGAGATCAGCAACGTTTACGCCGGGACGGAGTATTTCAGCGAGCAAGTGCTGGGCTTTCTCGGCGAGGACGCCATCGTCCGCGGCGTGGTCGGCGCGTTCAAGGACCATCCCGCGCTGCTCGCCTGGTATGTGAACGATGAAAGGTCGCTGGGGATGCGCGACCGGCTCGACGCCCGCCAGCGGCTCGTGCGGCAACTCGACCCGCAACACCCGACGTGGGCCGTGCTCAACAAAGAGGGGCAGTTCTACGGCTACCTCAACTCCACCGACGTGCTCGGCGCGGACCCATATCCCATCACACATCCCAACGTCACCAGGCGGCGGCACGGCGTGACGTTGGCGGCCAACTGGACGCGCGAGTGCGCCGCGGTCTCCGACAGTCAGCGTCCACTCTGGATGGTGCCGCAGGCGATGGATTGGGCGTGTTACCACGAGGAGCACGCGGAGAAACACCGCGCGCCGACACTCGACGAGGAGATGGTGATGACCTACCTCTGCCTCATCAACGGCGCGCACGGTCTGATCTACTACAGCTACCAGGACCTGATGCGCGACCGGCTCGGCTTCGACAAACGCTGGGCCGACATGCTCGTGGTCGGCAACGAAGTCAAACAGTTGTTCCCCGCGCTGCTATCGGCTGCCAAACCGCCGAAACTCGACGTGACCACGAGCAGCGAGGCGGTGCAATTCGCGATTCGCGCTGACGACGCGGGTAGCCGCTACGTGCTCATGGCAAATCCCGACGGGAAAGCCGCGGCGACGCTGCGCATCGGTGTGCCGGCGAAGTCCAAGCTGCGGCTTCTCCAGCGAGGCAAGTGCAAGCCGCTCGATTCGCCGAGGCGCGGCCCGTGTGAGATCATGCTGGGGCCGATGAGCGCCGCGACGCTGGTCATCAAGCGGTGAAGAGTGTTCGGCGCATTTTTGAAGCTGCCGGCTGAACCGAAAGGTGATTCTCTTGCGGCACCATGAAACCTTGGAAACGTCCCGGAATTGGGGGGCTGCGGTTGGACGGTTTGGACGCGGCGGAAAAGGATTCGCACCCGGCCGTCCAGCCGCAAACGTTTCTTCCAATACTCCGCCCACTCCCGCGGATCGGTGATCCGCCGCAATGGAATCCTCGCCCTCTGCGCCGCCCCCGCGTCCGTCCAGCCAAACCCGATCTTCTTCTCCCACATTCAAGAGGCGTTACACGTAAAACGCCATCGCGCCGAAGCTGACGACGGAGTTGGTGTCCGGCTCGTGGCTCTGGCCGTAGTGGAGGATGTGGGCCGCGCGCGGCTGGAGCGCCGCGAGCAGCGTGTAGATGGCCGGGTAGCCGCAGATGCGCCGCGCGTCCTTCTCCGCGGCGATGGATTGATGGAACTTCTCGGCGTCGCATGAGGCCATCGCCGCCATCATCGCCTCGTCCTCGCGCCGCAACTGTTCGCGCTGCGCCTTGTCCATCGGCTCCTCGTCGCCGAACCGGCCGCCGATGTGGGCGAAGTCCACGCCGGCAATGACACAGACCTTGCCTCGCTGGGCCTCCACGAGCTTTCGCAGCGCCGCGGTGAATGAAGAAACTTCAGCGTCGGCCATCGGCGAGCCGCCGTTCTGGCTAAACTCGTGAAACGAGCCGGCGAGCACCGGCGCGATCCGGGCTTTGAGCTTACCGCCAAAGAGGTATTGGAGATAGACGACCTGGAACTCGATGCTGTGCTCGCGGCGATGCGGCCATTCATCGGCGAAAAGGTCGAACGGCAGCCCGGCAGCCAGCGCGCGCAGCGCGTCGTTGTCCGTCTTCGCCACGCCGAACGGTGTCTCGTAGTCCTTCCGCAGAGCGCCAAAGCGATGCTGCATCGGCTGGTGGCCGGTGCCGAGGACCACGAACATCTCAATGTCGTCGCGCCCGCGTAACTGGTGGTAGGCCCACGCGAACGACGGGCCTCCGCGGCGCGGGTCAATGTGCGGCGCGACCAAGCCGACAAGCTGCCGCTTCTCGTCCTTTGTCCTTTGCCCTTCGCCCTTGACCCGCGTCCCATCCGGCCCATCGGGCGACTCGAAGTGTTTGTCGAACATCGCGATGATCTCCGCCGGCTCGCCGGGATAGCTGGCGCCGGCATGGGCCGCTTCTCGGACGGGCGCGGCGGCAAACTCGCGCAGCAGCGTCTCGCGGTGCGCCGCGAAACGCGGGCTGTTGAGAATGAGCGCTTCGTCCAGCTTCGCGACGACGTCCTTGAGCAGGTCGCTGGGCAGCAGATGGCCCGTCTCGCGCGTGAACTCCGTCTGGATATCAAGCAGGCTATGTTCACCGTCGAACCGCTGGAGGATCGGCAGCAGGGCGGGCGACACGACCGGCGTCGCGTCGGTCCAGCCGAGCGGGTCGCGCAGGGCGATCATCTCACGGCCGGAGACTTTCACCGGCAATGCCTCGACGGGCCTGAGTTTCGGGTTGTTCACGATGAAATGATGAATGATCTGAATGAACGGACTTGGAAGTCCGTTCTACGTCTTCGCGCCGGCCAACATGTCCGCATACGAGCGCGACTGCAAGTCCTCCGGTCTCACTCCAAACGCGGCCATCAGCTCGTCCACCTGCCGCTGGCAGCGCGGGCGGTCCTCGTCGCGCTCGCCTTTGGCCTCGATCTCGATGAACGTGCCGGGGTCCGCGACGGCGTCGAGGTGGATCTTCACGGTGTCGAGGAACCAGATCTCGCGCCGTTTGCGGACCTCGATGCGGACACCAAGCGCCTCGCGCAGGGTGGCGCGCAAGGGATCGAGGTCGCCCGCCTGCTCCAGCCGCGCCAGCGCGACGGTGCTTTCCATGACTGCGGCGGCATCGGGACGCTCGTAAAAGATAAGCGCCTTCTCAATGGGGCCGTCGCGCAGTTTCAGCCGGCCGCGCGGCACGGTGAAATAGGTGTCCCGTTGCTCACGTGCCAGCAAAGCTCGCGCCCATCTTTGCCAGCGTCGCGCGGGCGCGGGCAAGGTCGGCGCAGCGGGCCTTGATTTCGATGTTGAAGAACATGGCGGCGGCGTAGCGCGGCAGCGGCAGGGCGTGAAGAGCGAAACCGGACCAGCTTCACGCCCCGGAGATGTCCTGCCACGATGTTCGATTGGCTCCACTTTGCTGCCGACAGAAACATTGCACGGCAGCGGGCTTTGACTTATAAGGGCGGCCTTATGCGACACACGATCTCGGTGCTGGTGGAAAACAAATTTGGCGTGCTGGCCCGCATCGCCGAGCTGTTCTCGGGACGCGGTTACAACATTGACACCCTCAACGTCGCCCCGACCCTCGACGCGAAGCTCTCCCGCATGACCATCGTCACCCGCGGCGACGACGCCACGCTCGAACAGATCATCAAGCAGCTCAACAAGCTTGTGAACGTCGTCCAGATCCAGGATTTCCGCGAAGGCCAATACGTGGACCGCGAGCTGATCCTGCTCAAGGTCAAGGCCGACTCCAAGGCCCGCAGCGAGATCATGCAGATCTGCGACATCTTCCGCGCCAAGATCGTGGACGTGCAACAGCGCGAACTGTCCATCGAGATCACCGGCACCGAGGACAAGCTGGAGAAATTCCTCCAACTCATGGACCCGTTCGGCATCGTGGACATCACCCGCACCGGCAAGGTCGCCATGCCGCGGCAAACGAAGACAGCGGCTGCAAGTGAGGCAATGGGGGTCAGGTCTCAACATTAGACATTTCCCTCATCACTTCCGCCATCGCCTTCTGCATCTCTTTCTCCCGCCCCGCCCGCTCCGCCATCCTCCGCACCGCCCGCCGCTTCAACGCAAGCTAAATGTCTGATATTGAGACCTGACCCCGATCACCTTGGATGTTCGCAGTAGCGCGATTCATCGCGCGTGCGGTCGCATGTCGGAAGAACGGCGTAACGCGCGATGAATCGCGCTCCTACGAACCAAACATCCCCATTTGCTTTCGCATGGAGCGGGTCAACTTCGCGCGCGACATTCTCGATAAGCCGAAAGACGGACCTGCAGCCAGCTCAGCGATAGCGCCCCTCGTCCTTTGCCGCCTCGATCATCGCCACGACGTTCTTGCGGGGCGTGTTCTTTTCCAGATAGTCGGAGGTGGAGAAGATGTAGCGGCCGCCGGGCTTGCCGGCGCGAACGATGGCGCGGGTGGCGGCGTCCACTTCCTGCGGCGTGGCGCGCTTGAGGAAATCCACGTGGTCGAGATTCCCAAGCAGACAGATGCGGTCGCCGATGGCGGCTTTCGCGTCGGCGAGCTTGTTGTCGCCGCGCGGCGGCTCGCTGACGGTTTCCCAGACGGTCATGCCGAGTTCGCGGTAGTTGCCATAGAGGATCTTCGCGCAGCCGCAGTTGTGATAGACGCTGAACTTGCCGGCGGCGTGGATGGCGTCAATCATCCGCTTCTCGTAAGGCTGGACGAACTGCCGGAAGAAATCCGGCCCGGTGGTCGAGCCTCCGGCCATGTGGCCCTGGATGCCGATGCAGTCAATCGCCGTTTCGCCGAGCGCCGCGCTGTAGGCGCACATTGTGTCGGCCACGCCGCTCATCAGGGCGCGATAGGCCGCCTCGTCCATGTAGGGGGCCATGTAGAAGTTGTCCATGCCGCAAAGATCGGAGCAGAAGTTGAACACGCCCGCAAATCCCCACGGCGCGAGCACGCCGCGGTCGCCGATGACATGTCGCCACGCTTCGGCAGTCTCGCGCATGAAGCGGCGGTCCTCGTCGTCGAGCGCGGGGAGCCATTTCAGGAAAGCCTCGGCGTCGTCCGCGTCGTGCAAGAGCGTCCGCGTGACGTGGAACCGCACGCCCGTGGTGGCCGCACCGCTGTCGGGGCCGGTTTCCTCCTGCACAAGCGTCCGCGTCGGCGTGACGATTTCCAGCCGGCGCTTGATCATCCCGTCGCCGCGTGTCTCACCGCGGCGCAGTTCCCAGTTCGGATGGCTGCGGCGGAAGAAATGCGGCGGCTCCAGCGCGCGATGTTTCGCCATCAGGTCGAAGTCGAGTTCGTTGGCCAGTTCCGTGGCGTCAATGACGCGGTCGAGCTTCGGCTTCTGCGGATAGTAGAAGGAGAGGTATTCCTCCTGCACGAATGGCGAAACCGGCACACGGTCGGCGATCTGGCCGCGGAGGGTGGTGAGGAGGCGTTCGCGGGGCGTCATCTGCATAATTCTTTTTGGCAAAATCATGGTGGGCAAAATCATGATTTTGCCCTGTATGATTTTGCCTAAACCTTCTCCGGCACCACGAACGGCGCGCGGTATTCGCGCGTGAGCATCGCGTTGGCTTCCTTGTCGTTCTTGAACGTCATCGTCGCCGGGTCGAACTCCAGGCTGCGGCCGAGGCGATAGGAGATGTTGCCGAGGTGGATGAGCGCGCAGGAATAGAAGCCCTCCTGAATGCTCTTGTTGAACTCTTCCGGCTTCGGCTCGCGGATGGCGTTGACGAAGACCTCGTAGTGATTGCCCGCGCCCTTGCCGGTCGGGCCGGCTTCACGTTTCTCGCCCATGAACGTGCGCCATTCGCTGACGCTCTTGGCCATGTAGCCTTTGGAGCCGAAGAACAGGTTGCCGCAGGTGTTGCCGGCGCTGGTGGCCATGTAGCCGTCGGCGCCGGCCTTTTTCATCCACATGCCGTCTTCACTGTTGCTGACCCAGTGGCGCGCCTCGAATTGGAGAATCTTCTTCTTGTCGCCGCCGCCATCGGGGTTTGGGAACTCATACATCGCCATCAACACGTTCGGCGTCTGCTGGTCGTCGTTGAACATCACGTGGCCGCCCATCGCGCTGATCTTCGTCGGCAGCTTCACGCCGAGGCCCCAGCGGGCGATGTCCATCTCATGCACGCCCTGGTTGCCCATGTCGCCGTTGCCGTAGTCCCAGTTCCAATGCCACTCGTAGTGGAAGCGGTTCTTGTTGAACGGCCGCGCCGGCGCGGGGCCTTGCCAGAGGTCGTAGTGGACGCCCTTCGGCACCGGCTCGTCCTCGAAGTGGCCGATGGTCTTGCGCCACTTGTAGCAAAGGCCCTTGGCCATATAGACCTCGCCGAGACCGCCGTCCTGGAGGAACTGCGCCATCGTCTGCGAGCACGGGTTGCTGCGCTGCTCCGCGCCGTCCTGCACCAGCACGCGATATGTTTTCGACGCCTCGACCAGCTTGCGGCCCTCGTAGAAGTTGTGGCAGCACGGCTTCTCGACCGAGACGTGTTTGCCGGCCTGAATGCCGTAGATCGCGGCGAGCGTGTGCCAGTGGTTCGGCGTCACGACTGAGAAGCCGTCAATCTCCTTGTCCTCGACCATCTTCCGGATGTCGGTGTAGGTCTTCGGCGCTGGGCGGTTCTTCTTGGTGAAGTGCTTGGCGATAACCTCCGGGAAGAGGTTCTCGTCCACGTCGCAGAGCGCGGCGACCTCGACGTTGGGCAGGGCGTTGTAGGCGGCGATGTGGCTCTGGCCCATGCCGTGGATGCCGACGACGGCGAGCCGGACGCGGTCATTGGCGCCAGCCCACGCGCGGTGGGTGCCGATGAGCAACGCGCCGGTGGCGACGCTGCCTTGTTTGAGGAAATTGCGACGGGTCATCATGGCGGGGGTTCCTTTCTTTAATCTTCAGTGCGGGTGAAGGGCAAAATCATGGGCATCTCGTGTTGTCGGACCGCTACTTCAGCACATCTGACAGCTTCCGCCAAGCGTTCATCGAGCCGGTCAGGAGCGTCTTCGGGTCGCCTTTGATGTTGTAGCATTGGAGGCCGATGGGGCCTTTGAAGCCGACGGCCTTGAGCTTCCGCAGCACGATGCCGACGTCGTAGGTTCCTTTGTCGAGCGGCTGGATGATGCGCGGCAATTCCTTCTTCGACGCGCCGCTGTCGGCGCCGTTGATGGTCGCGACAAACATGAGCGGCGCGGCTTCCTCGATGAGCGCCGGGATGCGCGGTCCGGCTTCGTCGAGCAAAGCGTGGCAAAGGTTGAACGTCACGCCGACGTTCTTGCGGTTGACCTTCCTAGCGACGCGCACGGCATCCTCGACGCGATGGACCCACACGTTGACGTGCGGGTAGATGGCGATGCGCAGGCCGTTGGCGTCGCAGAGGTCGGCGAGTTCGCGCAGGCCCGCCGCGGCGATGTCGTCGCCGGCGGGGTCGGAGTTTTTGAACTGCTTGCTGGTCATGTTCGGCCAGATCATCGTGTCGGTGCTTTTGCAGAGCGCGATGATCTCCTTCAGGCGCGGGTCATAGACCATCTTGCCGTCTTTGAGTTCGAGGTTGCAGTAGATGACGAAGCATTTCATCCCGCGCCGCTTCGAGCCGTCGAGGACTTCCTTTACGCGCTCCGGCGCGTCGGTGCGCCACGCGATGCCTGCGAACCCGATCTCCTTCGCGAGGTCCAACTGCGACGCGATGGTCTTGAGGTTCTCGCCGCGCAGGCCGTTGTCGAAAACGAAGAACGGGTTCGTCTCGGCGTTGGCGGTCACGGCTGCCAGCGCGATGATTATGGTGAGGATGGCGGTTCTCATAGCTTGTCAAAGCTCCACGGCGCGCGCATCGGCGGGCGCTTGGCGAGCTTGTTGGCGGCGTCGTTGTTGGTGAACACTTCCTTGTCGGGATCCCACGCGAGCTTCACGCCGCCGAGCTGGATGGCGATGTGGGCGAGGCGGCAGAGCGACGTGGTGCGTTGGCCAACCTCCTCGTCCTCCAGCGTCTGGCCGCGCGAGCGCACGCTGTCAATGAAGTCCGGCTTCTCGCGCTTGAGCGGGAAGTGGAGTTCCTCCGGGCCGATCTTCTCCTTGAGGATCGCCGGGGCACTTGCCTTGAGGCGCTCAGGCGAGAGCTTGCTGGCGGCGTAGTTGACGTGAATCCAACCTTTGTCGCCCTCGAAGCGGACGTGCGGTTCGCCCATCTGGTGGTAGAACTCGATGCCGTTGGCAAATTTGTAATAGGCGTCGAAGTGCTCCAGCACGTTCCAGACTTTGCCATCGTGGAACTTGCCGGTGGCCTTGATTTCGACGGGACCCGTGCGCTCGGTGCCTGCGCCCCATTGGCCGATGTCGTTGAGGTGCGTGCCCCAGTTGGCAATCATGCCGTCGCAGTAATCGAGGCTGCGCATCCAGCCGGGGCGGCTTTTGAGGTTCTGTGGCGTGTGGACGCGCTTCTGCATGTAGGGAACCTTCGGCGCGGGGCCAAGCCAGAGCTCGTAGTCCAATTCGGCGGGTGCCTCCGTGATCGTCTCCGGCTCGTCGGGAAAACCTTCCTTCGGCGAGCCTGTGCGGACGACGCGCAGCTTGCCGATGCGGCCATTGCGGACCAGTTCGGCGGCGCGGTGCATCGGCTCCAGCGAGCGAAACTCGCTGTCCACGCGGAAGACGCGCTTGTATTTGGCGACCTCATTGGCGAGCAGCCGGCCTTCGTCAATCCAGCGCGTGATCGGCTTCTCCAGCGCCACGTCCTTGCCCGCGCGCACGGCGGCGATAGCCATCGGCACGTGCCAGTGGTCCTGCGTGGCGATCATCACCGCATCAATGCTCTTGTCGGCGAGCAACTCGCGGAAATCCTTGTAGGTCGCGCAGCCCTTGAAGCTGCCATCTTTCTTCTTGGCGTAGTGGCCTTCGATCAACTTCTTCGCCTCCGCCATGCGCCAGGAGTCCACGTCGCAGACGGCGACGGCCTGCACGCCGGCGACCTTGAGGAAGCCGGGGATGTTGGCGTGATAGGTCTGCCGTCCGCAGCCGATGAAACCCATTGTGACGCGCTTGCTGGGCGCGTCAGCGCCGAACACGGACGCGGGCAGGATGTAGGGCGCGCCCGCGATACCAGCGACGGCAACGGAGGCGCGACGGAGGAAGGAACGGCGGGTAAGTGGATGCATGGTTTGGCTCATGGTCGTAATGACGGTTGACTATGCGCGTCCTTCATGGCGGTTTCAGCCGCGCGCGGAAACATCAATCGCCTAGCATCTCTCGCATCCCCCTGCGGATGCTACTTTCGCTTCGCCGGCTTGGTCTTCAGCAGGGCGCGGGCGGTGATGCCAAAGAACCGTTTGAACGCCCGGCTGAAGTCGTTCGCGTGGCGGTAGCCAAGTTCGAAAGCGACTTGCTTGGCCTGCAAACGACCGGCGCGGAGTTTGGCGCGGGCGATCTGCATCCGCCAGCGGAGCAGGAAACGGTTTGTGCTCTCGCCGCTGTGGCGTCGGAAGAGCGCATTGAGAGAGGCCGGCGTCAGGCGCAGGTATTCGCACAGCCGCCGCACCGGCTGGCGCTCGGCGAGGTTGTTGCGCAGGAACTCCAGCGCGAGCTTCATCCGGTAGCGCGAATTCACCGCGGGCGGACGGTTTTCGGCGCGCGCGAGGGCAATGTCCAGTTCGAAGCGCGCGCAGTGCAGCGAGAGGACGGCCACTTCATCCGGCGTGGCGACTTCGCGGATGCAGTTGGCGTGCAATGCGCAAAGGCGGCGCATGGTGGCGCGGTCCGTTTTCAGGCAGAGGAATCCGCCGGCGGGCGGTTGCAGCGCGGCCAGCGCGGGCGCGGAACGCCACAGCCACGTCAGGATGCGGGAGGCGCGGCGCGGCCCGTCGGTCCAGCCGTAGGCGCAATCGGGATGCACGACGAGGACGCTGCCGGCGGGAATCTGCCGGGCGCCGATCTCGGTGACCAAACGCGGCGTGCCCTCGATGATGGCGATATAGACCCAGCCGTCGTGCATGGCGACGGGAATGGGGTTCTTGCCAAACCACCGCCGTCCCCACGAGAGGTAAAGCAAGTCCCACGCTTCCGGGTCGCGCGGCAGCCATCGTGGCCGGCCGGCTGGCGGCAGATAAGTGCGTCGCGGATAAGTCTTTTCAGCCATTCAATGGGTATCGCCGCGCAGTTCCCGCGCGAGGCGTTGCTCGACAAAATCCACGAGCGCGGGGTCGGCCATCATCGGCTCGCTCAGCTCAAAAGCAACTTCAGGATGGTCCTTCAGCGTCTCGCGGACGATGTGCGGGATGTCTCGTTGGAGATGTTTGCCGGGGACGAGGAAGAATGCGTAGCCGAAGATGTGGTTGCAGCCGCGCTTGATGAGGCGCCGGATGGCGGTGGGGATGTCGGGCTGGCCGAGTTCCATGAAACAGGGCGCGATGCAGTCGGTGCGGAGCCGCCGGCGCAGTTCGCGGGTGAGGCGGAACATGATCCAGTTGGCCTCCTTGAGCCGCGAGCCGTGGGTGACGACGAAGACGCCGGTTTTTTGTTTCATGCGGAGAAATCCGCTTGTCCGACTGCGCGGCTACTATATCATCGCGCGCCTCGCAGACAAGCAGGTTGGCCTATGGCGCTATTGGAATTCAGCATGTATCCGCCCGCGAGTGGAATGTGTCATCACGGTGGACTATTGCGGCGGCCATCGCGGCTGGCTGAAAGCCGGGTGGTTTCCGTCGAGAAGCGACTCGTCCGCAAACTGAAACCGATATGAGCAACGCACAACATTCAGGTTCCGGCTCCGGTCATCCCGCTGCGGCGGGTCATCCTGCGGGCGCGGGCGGTCCGCCGCCCGACTTGAAACGCCAGTTCATCACCTTCGCATTCTTCAAAACCTCGCCCGAATGGCGCCGCCTGCCGGCGGCTGAACGCGAGGCAAGCAAGAGCGAGGTTGCCGCCATCGTCGAGGAATTCAAGAAACAGGGCATGCTGATTCCGGGCTGTTCGCTGGCGGGCACACATGGCGACGTGGACTTCATGCGGTGGCGCATCGCTGGTGATATCAGGGACGCGCTCAACACCGCCGGATAGGAGACTGACAGCCATGCCGCTCACGATCGCGACAATCCTCAAAGGGGTCGAACAGCTCGACTACGAGATAGCCACCGAGTCGCGCCTCGTGCGCGCGGGTCTCAAGGACAAACAGGAGACCGACGCCATCATGCAGCGGCACGAGTGGCTCGCCTCGCCCTCGGCCGTGAAGCTGGCGCGTGCCCAGGTCAACCGCGCGCGCGATCCCGATGAGCGCGACCGGCTGGAGCGGCTGTATTTCACGTGCGCGGGATTCTACGCCTGCCGGAAGCAGGCGAAACTCGATGACGAATTGCAGGGCGGTCTGGCGCAGCATCAGGTCAAGCTTGGCGAACGGCAGATCTCCTACTACAACCTCAGCCCGCGCTTGCAGAACGAGGCGGATTTTGAGAAGCGCGAGCAGATCGGCGCGGCGATTGACGGCGTGCATCGGAAGTTCAACCCGTTGAAGCTCTCGCTGCTCCAACGCGAATTGCGCATCCTGCGGCGCGACCTCGGCTACAAGAGTCACATCGGATACTACCAGGCGCAGAAGCAGTTCGATTACGAGAAATTCATCGCCACGCTCGACGACTCGGCGCATCGCACGGCGCTGCTGTTCCGCGACCATGTGGCGCGATGGGTCGGCGACAAGATTGGGCGGCCGTTCCGTGCGCCGGACGGCAAGCCTGCCCTCCAGCGATGGCACGTCAGCTATCTGCTCAAGCTTGGCGACTTTGACGCGCGGTTCCCGAAGAAGGAGATGCTGCCGCGGCTGCTCGGTTCACTGAAGCGGATGGGCATAGACCTGAAGGCGAAGAAGAGCATCAAGCTCGACATCGAGGATCGCGACAAGAAGAACCCGCGTGCCTGCGTGTTCCCAGCGCGCATCCCGCGGGAGGTCCACCTCATCCTGAAGCCCGTCGGCGGACTGACCGACTACGAGACGTTTATGCACGAGGCGGGCCACGCGTTGCACTTCGGTTTCTCGGACCCGAAGCTGCCCTACGAATACCGCCACCTGTCGCGGTCGCACGCGCTGACGGAGATTTACGCGTTCCTGCTCCAGAACATCACGCTCGACGCGCTGTGGCTGGAGGAGGTCATGCGGCTCAACCGCAAGCTCGCGGCGCGCATCCGATACTATCGCGTGCTAGTGGACCTCTGCATGTATCGCCGCTACATCGCGAAGCTGAAGGCCGAGTTCGCGTTCTTCCGCCAGCAGGAGCAGAGGGGCGAGGCGGCGTTGAGTGACGGGCGCATCTACGCGCGAACACTGACCGAGCATACGGGCTTCATCTACCAGCCGGTGAACTATCTCTTCGACATGGACGGCGGCTTCTACAGCGCGGATTATCTGCGCGCGTGGGTCGGCGAGGCGCAATTCTCCGAGCGCCTCCAGCAGAACTACGGGCCGCGCTGGTGGGCCGACAAGAAGGCCGGGCGGTTCCTCGTGGACCTCTGGCGGTCGGCCTGCACGCGGGAAGCCGAGCCGGTGCTTGCTGAACTCGGCTGCCAGCCGCTCGACACGAGCGCGCTGGAACGGCGGTTCGTCGAACTGGAATCGCTGCGCGCATGAGCGGACGGCCGGCGATCGAGGTGGCTGCGGCGATCATCCGGCGCGGCGACACGATTCTGATCGCGCAACGCCGCGCGGACGATCATCTGTCAAACCTGTGGGAGTTTCCCGGCGGCAAACGCGAAGCGGGGGAAACCTTCGAGCAATGCCTGGCGCGCGAGCTTCGGGAGGAACTGGGCGTCACAGCGCGTGTGGGACGGTTGATCCATGATGTGACGCATGATTATCCGGAACGCAGCGTGCGACTCTGTTTCTTCGATTGCGAACTGATGGAGGGCGAACCCAAGCCGATTCATTGCCAGGACTGCCGCTGGGTGCGGGCGGGTGAGCTGCAGGACTACCGGTTTCCGCCGGCGGATGATGAGTTGATCAAGTTGCTGGGAAAGTAGTCGTCACGCTCCGCGTGATGATCCAGATGGTGATCCTCACGCTGAGCGTGCGGGCTACTTTACCAAGGGCAAGCGGTAGCAGACGGCTTCCTGGGCGTTGCGGACGAGCAACAGGTCGCCGGCGAGCGCGGGGGGATTCCACGTCTTGCCTGTCAGCGCCTCGAACTTCGTCAGTTCGCGTCGGCTATTGGGCTGAGGGTCTATCAGCGCCAGGCTGCCGTCTTCGGCCGTGAGCAGCAGCAGGTCGCGAACGAGAATGAACTGGCCATGTCCGTAGCGGCCCTCGCGCCACTTCAACCCGCCATTGGCCAGGTCCACGCAGGCGAGCGTGCCGTCGTCGAGGCCATACACGCAGCCAGTGCGCGTGACCATGTTGTTGAACTTGGATTTGAGGCGTCGCGTCTTCCAGAGCTGTGTGGCTGTGAAGCTGTCCTCATTGTCGCGTCGGATCTGCAACAGCGCGCTCCCTTCGCCGTAGCCGCTGCTCATCAATACGCGGTCGTCCGCGACGGTGATCGGCTGCGCGACGTGGACGTGCGTCGGGTTCCACGGATGCTGCCATAGCACGCGGCCGGTGGCCGCATCGTGGCCGTAGAGGGCGTCGTGGCCGAAGATGAGGACTTGCGGCACGCCACAGAGCGTGGCCGCGCAGGGCGAGCTGTAGCTGGATTTGTCGTGACCGCCGCTCCAAGCCGGCTGGCCGTTGTGGAGGCGATAGGCCGCGAGCGCGCGATCCGGCTTGCCGCCGGGATTGACGATGACGAGTCCGTCGCGCACGAGCGGTGAGCCGGCCGTGCCCCAGATGTTCACAGGCCGGCCGCTGTCGGCGAGGATGTTCCGGCTCCAGACCGCCTTGCCGGCGGCCAAGTCGAGGCAGTTCAAAATGCCGGTGCCGCCGACGGTGAATGCACGGTCGCCGATGATGGCTGGCGTGGTGCGCGGGCCTTCACCGGCGATGGTGGTGGCAAAGCGGGCCTTGTCGGCGTGGATCCAGAGCTTTTTGCCGGTCAGCAAGTCGTAGCAAACGGTCAGTTCTTCTTCGCCGCGCTGTTCCATCGTGATGGCGCGGTTGCCGGTAATCGCGAAGCCGGACCATGCGGCGCCAACCGGCTGGCGCCAGAGTTCCCGCGGAGGCCGCGCGCTCCAATCACGCGCCAGCTTGGGGCCATCGGGCAGCGTGGAGTTGCGGTTCGGGCCGAGGAACTGCGGCCAGTCGGCGCCAAGACGGGTTGCGGCGCGCGATGCGGCAGCGGGGTCCGCTTCGGCAACTGGTTGAACTGCCGGGCGCGACCAACGGAACTTCACGAGCGGCACGAGATCGCCTGTCACGCCATAGATTTGAAACAGACCGGCGAAAAGGCCGAGCGCCACGACCACGGCGCCGAACACCACGCCGCGGATTCTCCAGTGCAGCCGGGAGAACAACATGGCCCAGAGAAAGAGCAGGACGGCCGCGACGATGATTGAGCCTGTCGTGCCGATGTTGCGGTGTTGTTGCGATGGCAGCGAGGGGGCGACGCGGGTATGGATAATCGCCAGGAGTGTAACCGCCACGATCAGCCACGCGGGCCACCCGCGGATGGGGCGCCGGGCAGGCGGGTTGTTGGAGGGTGCGTCAGGAGACTGCATCGGAGAATATGCTTGGCCGTGGCATCGGTTCCGTAGATAACAAGCGACGCATGAGAACGCAAAAAGATTCGCCCGCGGTGCGCACGATCACGTTGGGCCACAGCCCCGACCCGGATGATGCCTTCATGTTCTACGCGCTGGCCGCCGGCAAGATCGAGACGGGCGATCTGCGCTTCGAGCACATCCTGCAAGACATACAGACCCTTAACGAGCGCGCCACGCGCGGCGAACTGGACGTGACCGCCATCTCCATCCACGCTTACGCCTCCGTCCTCGATAAATATGCTCTTTTGCCCAGCGGCGCTTCGATGGGCGACGGCTACGGGCCGATGGTGGTGGCGAAAGGCCGAAGGTCGAAGGACGAAATCCGAAAGATGAAGATCGCCGTCCCTGGACGGATGACCAGCGCGTTTCTGGCGCTGCGGCTGTGGCTCGGCGAGGATTTCAACCATGTCGTCGTGCCGTTCGACCAGATCTTTGCCACGGTGAAGCGCGGCGATGCCGAAGCCGGCCTCATCATCCACGAAGGCCAGCTCACCTATCAAAAGGAGGGCTTGGACCTCTGTGTGGACCTCGGCGCATGGTGGAAGGCTGACACGGGCGGCCTGCCGCTCCCGCTCGGCGGCAACGCCATCAAGAAATCCCTCGGCAAGCCGCTGATGAGCCGCATCTCAAAGCTCCTGACCGAAAGCATCCGCTACGGCCTTGCCCACCGCCAGCCCGCAGTCGCTCACGCGATGGCCTACGCCCGCGACATGGACGTGCCGCTGGCCGACAAGTTCGTCCGGATGTATGTGAACGACTGGACGCTCGACTACGGCGACAAGGGCAGGGAAGCCATCCGCCTTTTCCTCCGCCGCGGCTGCGAAGCCGGCATCATCCCCCAGGCGGTGGATCTGGAGTTTGTGGAGTAAGGCCGACCTTGCATCCGGTCAGGCCATCTCCCATTATTGGCGTGCGGCCATGCCACTGTTTGACCATCTGAGCCGGGAAGCAGCCAAGCACCACCTCGATTTTCTTGTCATTGGTGCGCACGCGGTGATTTGCCATGGATACGTGCGGGCCACGGACGATGCCGATATTCTGGTGAGCAAGGAGAATCAGCCGCAATGGGAGCAGATGCTTCGCGGCCTCGGTTACAAGGTGGTCCACGACGGCGGCGCCTCCCTGCAGCTTGAGTCCGCCGACAAGGCGGCTTGGGACTTGGATCTGATGCTGGTCCCGGCGGAGACGTTCGGGAAGATGATTGCCGAAGCGAAAGTCGTCAGGTTGGAGGGAGTGTCGGTCCGCATTCCGAGCCTAGACCACGTCTTTGCGTTGAAGGTTCATGCGCTCAAGCACGGCCGTGGATTGCGGCGGCTGAAAGACATGGACGATGTCATTCGATTGGCGCTCGCCAATGGCGTGGATGTGCGGTCAGAATCCTTCCGGCGGTTGTTCGTGAAGCACGGTGATCCGAAGATTTATGAGCAAGTTCTCAAAGCATGTGCTCCGTGAGACCGCGGCGGCCTATCGGGTGAGAACCAAGCCCGCAAGCGACTTGGAGTTTCCGGATTGGAGCGGCCATTGTGAGCGGCCATCGAAGATGACCGCGGATGCGATGCTGCGGTATTGCGAGTTCCTGTTGCCGCTCGTGCGGAGCTTTCCGGGACGCAGGAAGCTGCGGCTGGCAACCCGATGTTCTCGTGAGTTTGTCTTATAGTGAGGATCCAATCATGCCCGAATACTTCATCGGAATAGACAGCGGCACCCAATCCACCAAGGCCATCGTCGTGGACGCGCGCACCGGCCGCGTTGCCGGCAGCGGCGCGAAAGCGCACGGCCTCATCCCGAAACTGCCGCCGGGCCACAAGGAGCAGCACCCGAAGGTGTGGATTGACGCGGTCATCGCCAGCGTCCGCGCCGCGCTCAAGGCTGCGAAAGTGAAGGCCGCCGACGTGCGCGGCATCGGCGTCAGCGGCCAACAGCATGGGTTCGCGCCTCTGGATGCCGCGGGCAACGTCATCCGTCCGGCAAAACTCTGGTGCGACACGTCCACCGCGACGCAATGCGACGAGATCATCGGCAAGCTGGGCGGCCTCTCGCGCGTCATCGAGCTCATCGGCAACGGCGTGCCGGCGGGTTTCACTGCGTCGAAGATTCTCTGGCTCAAACAAAACGAGCCGCAGAACTACGCGAGGCTCGCCACCGTCCTGTTGCCGCACGACTACATCAACTTCTGGCTGACGGGCAACAAGACGATGGAGTTCGGCGACGCCAGCGGCACGGCGCTGATGGATGTGCGTTCGCGCCAATGGTGCGACGCGGTCATCGCTGCGATTGATCCCGATCTCAAAGCGAAGCTGCCGGCCATCCAGCCGAGCGACCAGCCCGCGGGCAAGTTGCGTGCTGAAGCCGCCAGGTCGCTTGGTGTGGGCGGCAACGTGATCGTCAGCGCGGGTGGTGGCGACAACATGATGGGTGCCATCGGCACCGGCAATACGCGGCCAGGCATCGTTACAGCGAGCTTCGGCACCAGCGGGACGATCTACGCGTGCAGCGACAAGCCGGTGATTGATCCCGAGGCGGAGATTGCCGCGTTCTGCGATTCCACGGGGCAATGGCTGCCGTTGCTCTGCACGATGAACGTCACCGTTGCCACCGAGATGGTCCGCAAAGACTTCGGCTGGACGTTCGCGAAGATGGACGCCGAAGTGAAGAAGACGCCTGTCGGCGCGGGCGGCCTCGTGCTGCTCCCCTACTTCGAGGGCGAGCGCACACCGAACGTGCCCGATGGCACAGGCGTCTTCTTCGGGGTGAACAACCGCACGCTCGCGGCGGGGCCGTTCGCGCGCGCGGCGATGGAGGGCGCCACGCTCGGCATGAACTACGGCCTGAACCGCCTGCGCGCGCTCGGCATCGCGCCGACGCAAATTCGCGCTACGGGCGGCGGCTCGCAATCGCCGGTTTGGCGGCAGATCATGGCCGACGTGTTCAACGCCGAGGTCGTTTGCGCGCAGACGGCGGAGGGCGCGGCCTACGGCGGCGCGTTGCAGGCAATGTGGTGCTGCGCCCGCCAGCGGGGCAGCAAGGTCGAGATTTGGGAAATCACCGATGAGTTCGTCAAACTCGACCGGAAGAGCATCGCCAAACCGAAGCCGGCCAACGTGGAGAAGTATCGCGCGCTCCAGACGCTGCAAGACCAGCTCAGCCGCGATCTGCGCGGGGCGTTTGCGAAGCACCGGGCGTTGGTGTCGTAATACGTAATGCGTAATACGTAAAACGGAAACGGAACCGTCGCACCCAGCCTTACGCATCACGCATTACGCATTACGGTTCACGTTTCCAGTTTCATGCAGCTCTATCGCGCCAAGTTCGTCCTGCCGATTGCCACACCTCCCATCGAGGACGGTGTCGTTGCTGTCGAGCGGGGACGTGTCGCCGCAACAGGTCGAACGGCCGACTTTTCCGGCCCGTTCACCGACCTCGGCGAATGCGCCTTGCTGCCCGGCTTCATCAACGCGCACTGTCATCTCGACTACACCGACATGGCGGGCGAGGTGCCGATGCGCGGCAGCTTCACGGAATGGCTGGCCGACATCACGGCGTTGAGGCGGGCGTGGTCGGCGCCACAGTTCGCGGTGTCAGCGTGCAACGGTCTCATCGGCGCGTCCCGCAGCGGGACGACGACGTTATGTGACATCGCAGCAACACCCGCCAACCTCGGCCTCGTGGCGGCGGCGCCGATGCGCGTATTGTCGTGTCTGGAGTTGATTGATGTCGCGGGCCAGACGATAGACGACTCGCAATGGGCTTGTTTCGCGGGCCTCTCGCCCCACGCGCCGTTTACGGCCTCGGCGGCGCTCTACGAGAAGGCTCACACCTTCTGCCGGAAACGCCGGCGCATTTTCACGACGCACTTGGCGGAGTCTCTCGACGAGCGGGCGATGTTCGAGGAGGCGCGTGGCGCGCTCTATGAACGGCTGCGCGCGCTGGGCCGGCCGATGAGCGACTGCGGCCACGGATCGAGCGTTGAGTTGCTTGACCGGCTGGGGGTGCTTCGCGGCGCGTTGGTGGCGCATGCGAATTGCGTCAGCGACGATGACATTGTCCGGTTGGCGCAAGCCAAGGCAATTGTCGTGCATTGCCCAAGCAGCCACCGGTTTTTCGGTCATCCACCGTTTCCGCTGGAGCGGCTGCGGGCGGCGGGCGTGCCGGTCTGTCTCGGCACCGACAGCGCCGCCAGCGGGGCGACGTTGGACATGCGCGACGAGATGCGGCAGTTTGGGGCGGCATTTCCGGCGGTGCGGCCCGGCGACGCGCTGGCAATGGCGACCGTGGCAGCGGCTGCGGCATTGAAACGGCCGGGCGTGACGGGCACACTGGCACCGGGTGCCAGGGCCGACATGATCGCAGCAGCGGTGGAACGGAACCCGCGGGATTTGCCCGAAGCGGCGGTCATGAGCCGGGGCGCGGTGTGGTTGAACATGGTCAATGGAAAGGCGGTGCATCGTGAGGATTGAACGACTGGGCGGCCTGCTGGCGGTCGCAATTGCGACCGTGATGTGGCGGGCGGAGGCGCAACAGGGTGTCGCGCCGCCAACGCCCGGCGGCTTCGCTCCGCACGGTGTGGGGTCGGGTGTGGGTGTCGGCGGCGCCACGGTGGCACCCGGTCAGGTGACCAACCCCGCCGGGATCGTGAGAGGGTTGCACTTGAAAATCCAGGCCCTGATTCGCGCGCAACGCTACAACGAAGCCGAGGCGGCAACGATGGAACTGCTCCAGCGCGAACAGAACACGCAATCACAATACGCGCAGGTTTATTTGCGGCAGATCCAGGCCGGTCGGGCGGCATTGGAGGCGCCCTTGCGCCAGATCATCGTGCCGGAGGTCAACTTCCGGGAGGCGAACATCGCGGATGTGGTCAAGTTCCTGGGGGACGTCAGTGTTGAGCGTTCGGCAAACAAGCGCGGCATCAGTTTCGTGCTTCAACTGCCTCCGGGCGTTCCGACGTCAACGGTAACATTGAACCTTCGCCAGACGCCATTGCTCGATGTGCTCCGCTACGCCGCCTCCGGCGCCGGGCTGGAGTTCCGCTGCGAGCAGCACGCCGTGGTCATCTACAAGCCTCAACCGGCGGCTCCAGCCGCAACGCAGGGCGGGGCACAGCCGCCGCCGGCTCCGTGATGGCAATGGAACTCGACGCGTTTGCGACTGCGGCGTTGGAGGAACTGCGCGCGGCTGGATTGCTTCGGTCGCTCCGCACGGTTGGCAATCCGCAAGGCCCGCTCATTACGGTGGACGGCCGGGAGCTGCTGAACTTCTCCTCCAACGATTACCTCGGCCTCGCGAACGATCCGTTGCTGCGCGAGGCGGCGGTGCGCGCTGTGGAGCGATACGGCGTCGGCGCGGGCGCGTCGCGGCTGGTCTGCGGCAACATGGCGCCGTATGGCGAACTGGAGGATCGCTTGCCGGCTTTCAAGGGGAAGGAGGCGGCGGTCGTTTTCGGTTCCGGCTATGCCGCCAATGTCGGCACGATTTGCGCGCTGGTTGGTAAAGGCGACACCGTCATCCTCGACAAGCTCAACCACGCCAGCATCGTTGATGGCGCCCGGCAGAGCGGGGCGACCGTCCGCGTCTATCCGCACCGCGACATGGACAAGCTAGAGAAGTTGCTGAAACAGAGTGGGCCGTGCGTCCCGCACGGCCAATCATCGACGATCAGCCGCGCGGGACGCGCGGCCCACCCTAGTCGCACACTCGTAGTCACAGAAACCGTCTTCTCCATGGACGGCGACCACGCGCCGCTGCGCGAGATCGTCGAGTTGAAAGACCGCTACGGCGCGTGGCTGATGATTGATGAGGCTCACGCAACGGGCCTCTACGGGTCGCGCCGGCGGGGACTGGCCGAGGAACTGGGTGTGGAGGACCAGATTGACGTGACCCTCGGCACGTTGAGCAAGGCGCTCGGCTGCGTCGGTGGTTTCGTGTGCGGCTCGCGCGCGCTCGTGGACTTGCTCATCAACCGGGCGCGCAGCCTCATTTACTCGACGGCCCTGCCGCCGGCCATCGTCGCGGCAGCGAGCGCGGCGGTGCAGTTTGTGATGAGCGACGCCGGCCAGGCACGGCGGGAGTTGTTGTTGCAGCGGGTGAAGGAATTGCATCAAGGTGTGGTCAACCTTGGATACCGCAGCGTTCCGACCGGAGCAATCATGCCGATGGTTGTCGGTGACGAAGTCAAAGCGATGGCCCTGTCGCGGAGGCTGCTGGACGCCGGCGTCTTTGTCCCGGCGATCCGTTATCCGACCGTCGCCCGTGGCGCGGCACGCTTGCGGCTGACTGTGACGGCCGCGCATACCGCTGAACGGGTTCAGTTGCTGATAGGAAAGCTGTCGGGCGCGGGCCAGTGAGTGTGCGCATCGCGTTTCACGTTTCACGCTTCACTCGCCATGCCCCACGCTTTACGCTCCCCGCCGCATGGATTCGCTCGCTGACAAGGACCATCGCCACCTCTGGCATCCGTTCACGCAGATGCGTGACTGGATGGCGGAGGAGCCTGTCATTATCGCGCGGGGGCAGGGTGCGCGACTGTGGGACACGAAGGGTCGCGAGTATCTCGACGCCAACGCCTCGATCTGGACGAATATCCACGGCCACAACCATCCGCGCATCAACGCCGCCATCCGCGCCCAACTGGAGAAGGTCGCGCACAGTTCGTTCCTCGGCCTGTCGAACGTGCCGGCCATCGAACTGGCGGAGAAGTTGGTCAGCATCGCGCCTGTAGCGGCGGTCTCTGACCGCCGTCGGTTGCCAGAAGACGAACAGCCGGCGGTCAGAGACCGCCGCTACAGTCCGCTCACACGCGTTTTCTACAGCGACGACGGCTCCACGGCGGTCGAGGTGGCAATCAAGATGGCGCTGCATTACTGGGTCCATCGCGGCCAGCCGCAGCGACGGCGGTTCGTGGCATTCAGCGGCGCCTATCACGGCGATACGGTCGGCGCGGTGAGCCTCGGCGGGATTGATCTGTTTCACGCGGCCTACAAGCCGCTGCTGTTTGAAGTGGAGCATGTGGCGGACGCGGCGGCGCTGAGATCAGTTTTGGAGAGGCATGGCAAAGAAGTGGCTGCGGTGGCGATCGAACCTCTGATTCAGGGCGCGGCGGGGATGAAGGTGTGGCCGCGCGGTTTGTTGGCAGAGACGCGGCGGCTTTGCGATGAGCACGGGGCGTTGCTGGTCGCCGACGAAGTGATGACGGGCTTTGGCCGGACAGGAACGATGTTCGCGTGCGAGCAGGAGAGCGTGACGCCGGATTTTCTGTGTCTGGCGAAAGGGTTGACGGGCGGCTACATGCCGCTGGCGGCGACACTGACGACTGACGCAGTGTTCGAAGCGTTTCTCGGCAGCTACGAAGACCAGAAGACGTTCTTTCACGGCCACAGTTATACAGGCAACCAGCTCGGCTGCGCGGCGGCGCTGGCAAGCTTGGCGGTCTTCGAGGAAGAGCAGACGCTGGAGCAGTTGCAGCCGAAGATTGGGTTGCTGCGGAACGATCTACAGGAGTTCTGCGAGCTGAAGGCGGTGATGGAGGTCCGTCAGTGTGGCTTCATCGGCGCAGTGGAGCTTGGCTCGTATCCGTGGAAGGCAAAGGCGGGCATCCGAGTGTGCCAGCGTGCGCGCGAGCTGGGCGCGCTGACGCGGCCCATCGGCAACGTCATCGTCATCATGCCGCCACTGTGTGTGACGGAGGATGAGTTGCGGAAGATATGCGAGGCGCTGCGACGGGCGATTCAGGAGGAGTTGAGATGAAGGCCGAAGGTCGAAGGTCGAAGGCCGAAGGAAGGCCGAAATCCGAAAACCGAAGCGCGGCGTGTGTGTTTGTGACTGGAACAGATACGGGGGTGGGCAAGACATTTGTGACGGCGGCGCTTGTGCGAGCATTGCGGAAAGCGGGCGTCCATGCGGGCGCAGTGAAACCATTTGCCACAGGGAACCGGGACGATGCGCGGGTGTTGCGGGCGGCAATGGACGGCGAGTTGACGCTGGCGGAGATCAATCCAGTGTTCTTCCGACGGCCGTTGGCGCCGATGGTGGCGGCGCGGTTGGAGGGGAAACGTGTGCCGCTGCGAGTAAGACTGCCGGCCAAGCGGTTCGATTTGCTGCTGGTCGAGGGCGTCGGGGGCTGGCTGGCGCCTCTGACGGATCGTGTGATGGTGGCGGATTGGGTGGCGCGGCAGGGCTGGCCGATCGTCATTGTTGCGCGGGCGGGCTTGGGAACGATCAATCACACGCTGCTGACGGTGGAAAGCGCGCGGCGGCGAGGTGTGAAGATTGTAGCCGTGATTCTGAATGACGTGGACAAGGCTGGCACGGCAGCGGCGCGGAGGAACGCGGTCGTCTTGCGGCGGTTGACGCGGCTGCCGGTGTTCGTGTCGGCAAGTGGATTGGCGGCTGCGCTTCTCGGACGATGATGCAGCCGCTACGAGGCGCGCGGTTGCAGAATCAGGCAATCCAAGCCGTGGAATCGGGAGAAGCCTTGATCGAACGTCACCAGCCGAACACCGGCGCATTTGGCAAAGGCCGCCAGATACGCGTCCGTCCACAGGTTCGGCGATGTCCGCCCCAAGTCGCTGAACCTTGCCCATGTTTCGTCCAGATCGCGCGGCTCGGACTGCAACTGGATTTCAGGCAGTGCCAGCAAGTCCACGCACTGCTTCCACGCAGCCGCAGGCGTCAGCACATGGACGCCCATGACGCTCTTGTTGGTCAGCAGCCGCAGAAACCCCATCTGTGCGACACGACAAAGGACAACCCGCGCTGCCGCCTCGCGCTCCCAATACGCCGCCGCCTCTTTGTGATGCGCGTGGGCCTCCGCCACAAGCGCCAGCCAGACGTTGGCGTCCAGCAGATCAGTGGATCTTGGCAAGGTCTTCCTCCTCCTCCAGCCTGGCTCGCAGAGCCGGCGTCACGCTGGCGATGATGCCCTTGCCGCGGCGTTTGATGATCGGCAGCCGGCTCCGCTTGCGCCCGGCCGTGGTGGATCGGTGCGGCTCCCGCAGCCCGTTCTCCATATACCGCATCAGCATTTCCTTCAGCGACGAGCCTTGCAGTGCCGCCTTCGCCTTCACTCGGCGGAACAACTCATCCGGCAAATCCAACGTCGTTCTCATGGACGCATCTTCACATCAAAGCATATTGCCGTCAACATTCGGGAATGCGCCTGCGCGTGGGGAATGGCATGTTATTTCGCCTGAAGCGCGGCCAATATCTTGCCGTGGATTCCGCCGAAGCCGCCGTTGGAGAAGATGGCGACGACATCGTTGGGGCGCAGCAGCGGCACAATGGAGGCGACGATGGCGTCGGCGTCGGGGAGGTAGTGGGCGGGCCGGCCTCGCGCGGCGATGTCGGCGATGAGGCGTTCAGGCGACAGGCGGTCGTGTTCGGCTAGCTGCTCCAACCGGGCGATCTGGCTGACGAAGACGCCGTCGGCTTCGGCGAGCGATTCGGCTAGTTCCTTCTGGAAGACGCAGCGGCGGGTGGTGTTGCTGCGCGGTTCGAAGACGGCCCAGAGGCGGCGGCCGGGGAACTGCGGGCGGAAGGCGCGGAGGGTCTCGCGGATGGCGGTCGGGTGATGACCAAAGTCGTCCACGACGGTGACGCCGCCGGCTTCGCCGCGGATTTCCTGCCGGCGCTTGATGCCGCGGAAGGTGTCGAAGGCGGCCTGGATTTCGGCGGCCGTGAGGCCGTGGTGAAGTGACGCGGCGGCGACGGCGAGGGCGTTGCGGACGTTGTGCTGGCCCAAGAGGGAAATGCGGAATGCGTAATGCGTAATGCGTAACTCGGAATAGTCGGCAGCCAGCCGCACGTCAGTGGCTCGGAAGTCGTTGCCGGGGCCGAGGCCGAAAGTTTTGACGGGGCAGGGGGCGGTGGCGATGACTTCACGGACGTTGGGGTCGTCGCCGTTGGCGAGGA
Organism: Methylacidiphilum sp.; assembly: GCA_020718125.1. GTDB lineage: Bacteria > Verrucomicrobiota > Verrucomicrobiia > CAIQCK01 > CAIQCK01 > JACRKA01. The sequence continues at coordinate 25,577 of DYDC01000001.1, forward strand.
CGAGGCCGTTGGGCGGGACGATGTTGATGAGGCGGCGGAAGGTGAGCTTGATGTCGTCGAGACTCGCGAAGATGTCGGCGTGGTCGAATTCGATGTTGTTGATGATGACGGTGTCGGGCAGGTAGTGGAGGAACTTGGAGCGCTTGTCGAAGAACGCGGTGTCGTATTCGTCGCCCTCGCTGATGAAGTAGCGGGCCTTTGGCGGGCAGGCGCAGCCTTGGCCGAGGTTGAGCGGGATGCCGCCGATGAGGTAGCCGGGGGCGCGGCCGGCGTGCTGGAAGGTCCAGGCCAGCAGCGACGTGGTGGTGGTCTTGCCGTGGGTGCCGGTGACGACAATGGAGGTCTTTCCCTGGATGAAGAACTCGCGCAGGACTTCGGGCAGCGAGGCGTAGCGGAGTCTGCGATCGAGGACGGCCTCGACCTCGGGGTTGCCTCGGCTGATGACGTTGCCGATGACGACGAGATCGGGCGCGCCGACGGCATCGAGGTTGGCGGCGGCATAGGAGGCCATCGCGGTGATGTCCTGTCCGGCGAGGAACGTGGACATGGGTGGATACACGTTCTGGTCGGAGCCGGTGACGCGCAGGCCGCGTTGTTTGAGGAGTGCGGCGGCAGCGGCCATGGCGGCGCCGCAGATGCCGAGGAAGTGGACGTGACGAATCTGGTCGGGCAGCAGCATGGCGGCGACGGTAACGGCGCGCGGCGCGGGATTCAAACTTGATTTTCCCCCTGCGCGGGGGCTATCTCTGCTTGCAGCCATGCCGACCTACGAATATCGCTGTAAGAAGTGCGACCACGAGTTTGAGGTGTTCCAGTCCATCAAGGACGCGCCGAAGAAGACCTGCCCGAAATGCAAGGGCCGCGTCGAGCGGCTCATCGGCGCGGGGGCGGGACTGCTTTTCAAAGGCTCGGGGTTCTACATCACCGACTACCGGAGCGAGAGCTACAAGTCGGCGGCCAAGAGCGAGTCGTCGGCGTCGAAGGTTGAGAAACCGGCAAGCGGCGACGCCAAGTCTGCGGCTGGTTCCCACAAAAGTAAAAGCGGCGGTTCGGAGGCAAAGAAATGATCAAGTGCGGCGTTTGCGGTTTTGACAATTCATTGGGCCGGGTTCACTGCGTGCAGTGCGGCACGAAAATTGACCTGAGCAAGGTCGTGCCGGAAGGCGCGAAGACCAAGGGGAAGGGGGCTGTCGTGCTGGGCAGGACTCCCGGCGCACGCAAGTCCGTTGCGAAAACAATTTGCAAACTGGCGGACCTGGCCGTGCTTGCGGTGATCGTGGCGGCTCTTGTGTCGATATGGCAGGAAACGTCGCTCAAGCCCATCGAGCGAGGGCCGTCATGGGCGCTGGCGGCCAAGGGCAAGGTGGAAACGCTGTCGGCCGCGGTGCGGCTGGGGACGCCGTTGCCGCAGCCGCTGGAGTTTTCGGAGGCGGAGATCAACTCCTACATCGATGATCCCGCGTCTCCGCGGCGCCTGCCGCCGCCGCCCCAGGGGAAGGAACGTTTCAGCGCGCAGATCGTGCGGCGCCAGATCGAACTGGCGGAAGGCTCGATGACTGCGGTGGCGGTTGGCGAAATCAAACTGCCCAACTACGTGAAGCGCATCGTGGTCCGTGTCGGGGCGGAACTTGCGGGCGAGGCGGGTGGCCGCCGTCTGCGCCTGACAACGGCGCGCATTGGCAATCTGCCCCTTCACGCGCTGCCGTGGGGCGACAGACTGGTCGAGTTGTGCGGCAAGCATTTCTTCCAGTTCGAATTCTACGACACGGAGTGGAAGCTCATCCAACGCGCGAGCAACGTGCGCCTGGCGGCGGGGAAGGCGGTTGTCTCCTTCGGCGGGGGCGGCGCGCCCGCGGCCCGACAATGAGGCTGGACGGGCGGCCGTTGGTGGCTGGCATGGCGCTGTCAATGGCGCTGGGCAGCGCTTGGGGCGCGACGACGAACGCATTCACGCGGGCAGTCAGTTTCTCGGGCCAGATCCACGTCCTGTGCGCCGAGCCTGCGTTGGCCGCGCCATTGGTGTCGTTCTGCGAGGATATCCGCGCGAAACTGGTCAAACGCGTGGGCGACGACGGACCGTGGCGCGCACCGGTGGCGGTGGTGGTCCGACAGAGGGCGGTGGGCAGCCCGGTGGCAATGCCCGGCGAGGCTGGACGGCTCCGCAGTTCTGTTGTGACCGTGTCGGGTTTCCTTCGGTTTCAGATCGAGATGGAGGCGCCGCCGCCGGTGGACGCGGATGAATTCGTGCGCGCGCTCGCGGGCGCGTTGCTGTCCGAGATGGCCAACCGCAGCCTCGGCAAGGTCGCGCCCGGCCAGACGATGGGGAGGGTGCCGGCGTGGCTGGTGTGGGGGCTGGTGAACCGGATGGATGATACCGCGCGGCCGGCCACACTCCGCGAGGTGCGGCGCGCGGTGGAACAGGGGGCGTTGCCGGGTTACTCGGAGTTCACGGCGTGGGATGCGCCGCAATGCGACACGGCGCTCTACCGCGCCTGTTGCGAGCTGCTGGTAGAGGCGTTGGAGACGCAACTCAAGGGCCGGGAGAAGTTGCGCGACTTCGTGTTCGGCTTGAAGCCGGGCCGTTCATGGGGGACAACGCTGGCTGAGACGTTTGGCGGCGGGTTTGGCTACAAGCCCGGTTTGGAGAAATGGTGGGCGCTGTTCGCCAGCCGTGCGTCGGCGATGATCGTGGCGGAAGGCCTGTCCTGGACCGAATCGCGACGCCAGCTTGAGATGGCATTGCGGACGGATGAACCAGCTTTGGCGGCAGGCCTCTCCACGGGCGTCCTGCCAGCGGACTTCCTCAAACAGTGCGCGAACGATGCAAACACGCTCATGGAATGGCTCGTGCCGGTGCAGGGCCGGCTGCTGACGATGGCGCCGCTGGCGCACCCGTTGTATCGGCCGGTCGCCGGGGCTTATCTCAACGCGATAGATTCTTTGCGTGAGAAGCAGCCTCCGCAGAAAGGGTTCTGGGCCGGCGTGACGTCGTGGTTTGCGGAAGTCGGCGGCGCGCGGGAGAAAAGGATCCGGAGGTTCCAAAGCGACCTGCAGCGCGCGGTGGCCGCGCGGCGTCGCGCCGAACAAAGCGGCGAGGCCATGTCGCGCTATGTCGGCGAAGTGGAGGCGTCGGTGTATCCGGAGGACTTCGCAAAGCAGTTCGGCGGCTGGTTCCAGGTCAATCCACCGGCCGGCGGCAGCCCGCAGCCCACCCCCATCAGCAAGTTTTTGGATCGCGTCGAGGCGGAGCAACGGCGCTAACGTGTGGATCGCGGGCCGGGAGAGTGGCGGAGGGGGCGAGATTCGAACTCGCGAGGGCTTTTACACCCCACACGCTTTCCAGGCGTGCTCCTTCAACCACTCGGACACCCCTCCGCAAAGGGCGCGCAAACCGTAGCGGGGCGCCCCGCCGATTGCAAGACGCGGGCACTACGCGAGCGCAACGCGCGCGATTGACTTTTGAGGGTGGCTCTGACGATATATCCCGCGACTTCAACAGGAGAAAACCATGCCCCCAGCCAAAGCGGCCGACAAAACCGAAAAAACAGACAAAGCCGAGAAGATCGAGAAACCGGCGGGAACCGACGCGGCGCCCGCCAAGACCCCCGCGCAGGTCAAGCAGCTCGAAGCCGCCATCGCCCACATCGCCAAGACCTACGGCGAGGGCAGCATCATGCGCCTTGGCGACGAGCGCGCCCGCGTGAAGATCGGCGTCATCTCGACGGGTTCGCTGGCCATTGACATGGCGCTCGGCATCGGCGGCGTGCCGCGCGGGCGCATCGTGGAGATTTACGGCCCGGAAATGTCCGGCAAGACCACGCTCGTGCTCCAGATCATGGCGCAGGCGCAGAAAAACGGCGGCTTGGCGGCGTTCATTGACGCCGAGCACGCGATGGCCCCGAACTACGCCAAGAAGCTCGGCGTCAACCTCGACGATTTGCTGGTGAGCCAGCCTGATAGTGGTGAAGAAGCGCTTCAGATCGTCGAGACGCTGGTTCGTTCCAACGCGCTTGACGTTATCGCGATTGACTCGGTCGCCGCGCTCGTTCCGCGGGCCGAACTCGAAGGCCAGATGGGCGACGCCATCGTCGGCGTGCAGGCGCGTCTCATGAGCCAGGCGATGCGCAAACTGACCTCGATTGTGGCGAGGGCCAACACCTGCGTCATCTTCACCAACCAGCTCCGCGAAAAAATCGGCGTCATGTTCGGCAGCCCGGAGACGACGCCGGGCGGCAAGGCGCTGAAGTTCTACGCCAGCGTGCGCATTGACATCCGCCGCCAGCAGCAGATTAAAGACCCCGAAGGCCGCGCCATCGGCAACCATTGCAAGGTGAAGGTCGTGAAGAACAAGTGCGCCCCGCCGTTCACCGAGTGCGAATTCGACGTGATGTATAACGAGGGCATCTCGAAGGAAGGCAGCATCCTCGACGTGGCGACCAACTGCGGCGTCGTCGAGAAGAAAGGCTCCTGGCTCCAGTTCGAGGGCGAGATGATCGGCCAGGGCCGCGAAGCCGCGAAGGACTTCCTCCGCCAGAACCCCGCCGTCGGTGAGAAGATCGTCGCGGCGGTGAAGGCCAAGGCGGCAGGCCCGGCGGCTGCCGCCGAAGTGAAGAGTGAATAGTTCAGAGTGAAGAGTTCAGAAAGTCAGTCACCGTTAACTCTTCACTCTTCACTCTTCACTTTTAACTTTCTGCCGTCATGACCAGTTCCGAAATACGCCAGTTGTTCCTCGACTACTTCAAGCGCCAGGGGCACACCATCGTGCCGTCGTCGTCGCTGCTGCCCGACGCGCCGAACCTGCTGTTCACCAACGCCGGCATGAACCAGTTCGTGCCGATCTTCCTCGGCCAGCAGCCGTGCCCCTACAAGCCCCAGCGCGCCGCCGACACGCAGAAGTGCATCCGCGCGGGCGGCAAGCACAACGACCTCGAAGACGTCGGCCTCGACACCTACCACCACACGTTCTTCGAGATGCTCGGCAACTGGAGCTTCGGCGACTATTTCAAAAAGGAAGCCATCGCGTGGGCGTGGGAACTCGTCACATCGAAGGACTGGTGGGGCTTCCCGAAGGAGCGCATCTACGCCACGGTCTATAAGCCCGGCCCCGGCGATCCGAGCGAGTTCGACCAGGAAGCCTACAACCACTGGGCGAGCATCTTCACCGCCGCCGGCCTCGACCCGAAGCAGCACATCGTCTTCGGCAACAAGAAGGACAACTTCTGGATGATGGGCGACACCGGCCCGTGCGGCCCGTGTTCGGAGCTGCACGTGGACCTCACGCCCAAGGGTGACACGCACGGCGCGCTGGTCAACAAAGGCAGCGCGCAGTGCATCGAGATCTGGAACCTCGTGTTCATGGAGTTCAACGCGAACCCGGACGGCACGTTTTCGCCGCTGCCGGCCAAGAATGTGGACACCGGCGCGGGCTTCGAGCGCGTCACCTCGATCATCCAGTGCACGAAGAACTTCACCGACTTCGGCGGCATCATCTCCAACTACGAGACTGACGTCTTCCGGCCCATCTTCGACGTGCTGGAGAAGCTCAGCGGCAAACGCTACGGCTCCACGCTGCCGAAGGCGGGCGAATTACCGGCTGCCGAGCAGGAGAAAATCGACATCGCTTTCCGTGTCATCGCCGACCACATCCGTTGCCTGGGCTTCGGCATCGCTGACGGCATCCCGCCGAGCAACGAAGGCCGCGGCTACGTCCTGCGCCGCATCCTGCGCCGCGCCGTCCGCTACGGCCGCTCACTCGGCTTCCACGAGCCGTTCTTCTACAAGCTCGTCGCGGTGCTCGCCCGGACGATGGGCGGCGTGTTCCCGGAAGCGCGCCAGCGGCAGGCGAGCATCGAGAAGGCCCTGCGCGGCGAGGAGGAGAGTTTCAACCGGACCTTGGATCGCGGCATTGAATTGTTCAACGAGGAAGCGTTGCGATTGACGGGGAGCGCACGCGTCCCGCGTGCGACTTCCGGCGTCTCGCCGGAAGCTGCGGTGGGCGCACGCTACTCCAAGCGTCGTTTGCCGCACTTTGAACGACCGTGGGCGAAATACATCGTGACGTTCTCCACCGTGGAGCGCCGGCAACTATCGCCGGCGGCCCGCGGTATCGTCTTGAACAGTCTGTTGTTTGTGCAGCAGCAAGGCCGCTACCAACTCTACGCCGCGTGTGTGATGCCCGACCACGTCCATTTGCTCTTCGAACCGCAAATCAAGACAGAAGACGCCGAGGGCAAGCCAATGTTTTGGTCGCTCACAGAACTCCTGCATTCCATCAAATCGTTCACGGCACACGAGATCAACAAGACAGAGGCCAAAAGCGGAGCCGTATGGGAAAAGGAGTCGTTTGACCGAATGATCCGGTCGGATGCGGACTGTGAAGAGAAGTTCAACTACATCTGCCAAAACCCTTGGGGGCCGGGTGGGGTTGCGCAGACGGAACCGTATCAGTGGTTGTGGACGCCTGAGGTTGCGCAACCGCAGACTCCTCGGCGGGACGCCGAGGAGGGCACGCGGGACGCGTGCGCTCCCCGGAACCTAACGGGCGACTTCGCTTTCAAACTCTATGACACCTACGGCTTCCCGCTCGACCTCACGGAACTGATGGCTCGCGAGCAGGGACTGAAAGTGGACGTGCCAGGCTTCGAAAAGCGGATGGAAGAACAACGGCAGCGGGCGCGTGAGGACTACGAGAAGAAGAAGTCGGTCATCGCGGCTGTGGGCGAGGGGCTGAAGGTCGAGCCGACGAAGTTCCTCGGCTACGACAACCTCGAAGCCGAGGCGGTCGTCGAGGCCGTCGCGCCGGGCGCGGAGGCGGGCGAGTTCGAGGTCGTCCTCGACAAGACGCCATTCTATGCCGAGATGGGCGGCCAGGTCGGCGACACGGGCCTGGTCCACGCGCCGGGACACGACTGGACCGAACTGGGCAAGCTACAGGTGCTCGACACGCAGCGTCAGGGCGAGGTCCATGTTCACCGCTCCAAGCTCTCCGACGGCCGCGCGCCGGTGGTGGGGGAGGCGGTGCGCGCAGCAGTGGACGCGGCGCGGCGGGCGAACATCCAGCGGCACCACACGGTGACGCACCTGTTCCACTGGGCGTTGCACGAGGTCGTCAGCAAGGACGCGCGGCAGCGCGGCTCGCATGTCGCGCCGGACCGGATGCGGTTCGATTTCAATCACCCGGAGCGGCTGACCGAGCGGCAGATCGCCGACATCGAGCGGCTGGTTAACGAGCGGATCAAGGAGAACGCGCCGGTCTATTGGACCGAAGCGCCTTACACCGAGATCAAGGGCAACGCGGCCGTGATGCAGTTCTTCGGCGAGAAATACGGCGACATCGTCCGCGTGGTGCAGATCGGCGGCCACGCGGGCAAGTTCGACGGCTATTCGGCGGAGCTTTGTGGCGGCACGCACACGCGGAACACGGGCGACATTCAGTTCTTCAAGATCGCGAAAGAGTCTGCCATCGCGGCGGGCACGCGCCGCGTCGAGGCGGTCGTGGGCCGGTTCGCGCTGGAGTTCGTGGAGAAGATGAAGGTTCAGCAGCGGGCCGAAGCCGCCAAAGCGCAGGCTCGCGGGCAGGACAAGGAACTCGCGAAGCAGCGGCAGGCGGATGCGCAGCGTCAGGCCGCGGGTCTTGCCGGTCAACTACTGGCGAAGGCGCAGCAGGTCGGCGCCGTGAAGTGCGTCGTTGCCAACGTCGGGGAAACGACGCCTGATGCGCTACGGACGATTGTTGACGGCATCAAGCCGAAGTTGCCGAGCGGCGTGGTTGTGCTCGGTGGCACGGGCGGCGGCAAGGTGTCGCTGGTTTGCTTCATCACACCCGACCTCGTGAAAGCGGGCAAGAACGCCGGCGAGATTGTTGGCGCGCTGGCGAAGACTTGCGGCGGTGGCGGCGGCGGCAGGCCGGACATGGCGCAGGCCGGCGGCAAAGACCCGTCGAAGCTCGACGAGGCGCTGAGATCTGTCACGGGCTTGATTGGCGGCTGAGCCGCGGCGGTTGCATGGCGCTGAAGCAGTTGACGTTCGCGAAGGACGTGGACGATCTCGACACGCTTTATCTGCCCGACGACAGCATCGTGTTCTCATCCACGCGCGAGCCGAAGTATTGCGGTTGCAACCGGCACATCATGGCCAATCTCCATCGCATGGAGGCCGACGGCGCGAACATGCGCCCGATCGGCAAGGGCGCGTTGTTCGAGGGGCACAGCAGCCTGACGCCCGACGGCCGCATCCTTTGCGACCGGTGGGAATACGTGGACCGGAACGTCGGCGACGCGCAGGGACTATTGACTTCGCCGGGCGGGGCCGATATTTTCGGCCGTGTTGTAAGTCTTCAGGGCAGGGTGAACATGCCGCCTGTAGTGACGGTGGCGGCAAGTGATTCCCGACCGGCGGTAAACCCCGCGACCCCTCGCGAGCAGAGGGCTGATCCGGTGCAACTCCGGAGGCGACGGTAAAGTCCGGACGAAAGAAGAATTCGTGGCTCGCCTGCAAGGCAGGCGGCGTGTCACTTTCGACCCTGAAGGCTGTGCGGCTTCAGGGTTGTTATTTTAATGAGTGAGAAACTGACAGTGCAGCCTGGCCAGGACCTGATTCCCGGTTGTCCGTTCGACCCGGTGGATGAGGTCATCGCCGATGTGCGCGCCGGCAAGCTGGTGATCGTCACCGACGACGCCGACCGTGAGAACGAGGGCGACCTCATTGTCGCAGCGGAGAAGATCACGCCTGCGGTGGTGAACTTCATCGTCAAGCACGGGCGCGGCCTGCTGTGCGTGGCGTTGCAGGACGAGGACCTCACCCGCCTCGGCATCAGCCGGATGGTTGAGCAGAACCACGACTCGTTCGGGACGGCGTTCATGGTCACCGTGGACGCCGCGGAAGGTGTCACCACAGGCATCAGCGCTGCCGATCGGGCGAAAACAATCCAAGTGCTCGGCAGTCCAAAATCGAAGCCGGACGACCTGCGGCAGCCCGGCCACGTCAATCCGCTCGCGGCGCGTCCGGGCGGCGTGTTGCGGCGCGCGGGGCATACGGAGGCGGCAGTGGACCTGGCGCGGCTGGCGGGGCTGCATCCGTGCGGCGTGCTCTGCGAGATCATGAACGACGACGGCGCGATGGCACGGCTGCCGGAACTGATCGCGTTCAAGCGCAAACACGGCCTGAAGATGTGCAATATGCGCGACCTGATCCACCATCGGAACCGGCGCGAGAAGCTCATAGTCAAGGAGCGGGAGGTGACGATGCCGACGGATTGCGGCCACTTCAAGCTGCACCTCTACCGTTCGCTGGTTGACGGCCAGCACCACGTCGCGCTGGTCAAGGGCGACGTGCGCGGCCGGCGGGGCGTGCTGGTGCGCGTCCACAGCGAATGCCTCACGGGTGATGTGTTTCATTCGCAGCGATGCGACTGCGGCGGCCAGCTCCACCGCGCCATGAAGATGGTCGAGGACGAGGGGTGTGGCGTCATCGTCTATCTGCGGCAGGAAGGCCGTGGTATCGGTCTGTCGCACAAGATTCACGCCTACGAGTTGCAGGAGAAGGAAGGTTTGGACACGGTTGAGGCGAATGAACGCCTCGGCTTCCAAGCCGACCTGCGCGAATACGGCATCGGCGCCCAGATCCTCGTGGACCTCGGCCTTCGCTCCATCCGCCTGCTGACGAACAATCCCAAGAAGATGATCGGTCTCGACGGCTTCGGCCTGAAGGTGATCGAGCAACTGCCGATCCGCGGCAACCTGACGCCGCACAACGCCCGCTATCTGAAAACCAAGAAACTCAAACTGGGCCACGTCCTCTGATGCTACGCGCGCACAAATCACAACCAGTTCTCTCTGCTGATGGCCTGCGATTTGCAGTCGTTGGCAGCCGCTACAACCGTCGCTTTGCCGACGCGCTCGTGAACCACGCCACGCGCACCCTGCACAAGGCCGGCGCAGACCGCGCAGACGTGAAGGTCGTGCGGGTGCCGGGCGGGTTTGAGATTCCCGTCGTGGTCGAACGGCTGGCGGCGAGCGGCCATTTCGACGCGATCATCGCCCTCGGCGTCATCATCCGCGGCGAGACGGCGCACGCCGACCTGATTGGCGCATCCATCACTCGCGAGTTGGCCGGCACGGCCGTGCGGCACGGTTTACCAATCATCCACGAAGCATTGTTGCTGCAAAACGAGGAGCAGGCCGAAGTGCGCTGCGTGAAGCCGGAGCACAACCGGGGCACGGAAGCCGCGTTGACGGCGATCGAGATGGCGCGGTTGATGCAGGAGCTTTGAATCATGGGCACACGACGACAGAGCCGCGAAGCCGCAGTCCAGATCCTCTACCAGCGCGACCTCAACCCGCATGAGGCGCTGGACGATGCCGTGGCGAGATTTTGGAAGGAGCAGGATTATCCCGACGACATCCGCGCCTTTGCTGAAAAGCTGGCGCGCGGCGCGCTGGAGAAGCGGGACGCCGTGGACGAGCAGATCAAACGGGTCACGGAGAACTGGGAGTTGGAGCGCATCGCGGCCGTGGACCGGAATATCCTGCGGCTGGCGATCCATGAGATGATGTTTTGCGACGACATCCCGCCGGTCGTCTCGATCAACGAGGCGGTGGACATCGCCAAGAAGTTCAGCACCAAGGAGAGCGGCAAGTTCGTCAACGGCATCCTCGACCGCATCCGCAAGGAGTTGCCCCGTCCCGCCCGCACAGCCGGCCCGCGCGAGCCGGAGAGCGGCGGTTCCGCGCCCACGGCAGCATCATGAACCGCGTGGCCGACCTGCACCTGCACACGCGCCATTCCGACGGCACCTTCACCTCCGCCGAGGTTGTCGCGCGAGCGGGCGCGGCGGGTTTCGCGTGCATCTCGCTCACCGATCACGACACGCTGGGCGGCGTCCCGGAGATGATCCCGCTATGTGAGGCGGCCGGCATCGAGTTCATCCCGGGATGCGAACTGACGGCGCGCTGGAACGAAAAGGAAGTTCACGTCTTGGCGTATTGCGTAGGATGCGAGGATTCGGAGTTTTGCGCGGCGATTGAGCGTTTCAAGTCCGCGCGCGCGAAGCGCGTCGCGGACATGGTGGGCAAACTGCAAGGCAAAGGGGTTGGCTTGCAAGTCGAGGACGTGACGGCGCTCGCGGACCGGGGCAGCGCGCTCGGCAGGCTCCACGTTGCGCGCGCGCTCTTGAACCGGGGTTTCATCGGCGAGATTGATGAGGCGTTTCAGCGGTTCATCGGGACGGGCAGGCCGGCCTTCGTCCCGAAGTTTCGGCTGTCGGTGGCCGAGGCGGCAACGCTGATTCATCGTGGCGGCGGCGCGGCCATCTTCGCGCATCCGGGTCTTGCCAACCTCGACGACCAGTTTGACGCGCTGCTGGCTGCGGGCCTGGACGGCATCGAAGTGTGGCACAGCCGGCATTCCGCGTCGCAATGCAAACGGTATCTGGATTTCGCCACGGCACGGGGTTGTGTCATCACTGGTGGCAGCGACTGCCACGGCATGGCCAAGGGCGAGGTCCTCATCGGCAGCGTCAGGCTCGACTATGCCCATGTCGAGCGGTTAAAGGAATGTCATGCTCGGATTGCTTCAAAAGTTTCGTGAGGGCCTCTCCAAGACCCACGACAAGCTGGTCGGCGAGATCAAGCGCATCGTCACCCGCGCGCCCAAGCTCGACCCGGAATCATTGGATGAACTTGAAGCCGCGCTGATCGGTTGCGACATCGGCGTCGAGACCGCGTTGCGGATCGTGGAGGAAGTCCGCAATGCGAGCGCTGAGGTGGGTCGGGCGTCCCGCACGGCCTCTGGCGAGGTGGATGTGGTGGCAATCGCCAAGCGCATCGCGTCCGAGGCGCTCAACAGCGGCCCGCTCGCACTGCGTCAGGCCGCGCGGCCGCCGACGGTCGTGTTGCTGGCAGGCGTCAACGGCACCGGCAAGACAACCTCGACGGCCAAACTCGCGCATCAGCTCAAACAGGACGGTCGGAGCGTGCTGCTCGCCGCGTGCGACACGTTCCGAGCGGCGGCCATCGAGCAGCTTAAGATTTGGGGCCAGCGCACCGGCTGCGATGTGATTGCCGGCCAATACGGCGCCGACTCGGCCGCCATCGCCTTTGACGCGCTCGATGCGGCCATCAGCCGCAAGTGTGACTACCTGTTGATTGACACCGCCGGGTGCCTGCACACGAAGAAGAATCTCATGGATGAGATGGCCAAGATGCGGCGCGTGATCCGAAAACGAGTGCCCGACGCGCCGCACGAGACGCTGCTGGCGCTGGATGCGACGACCGGCGTCAACGGTCTGAATCAAGCGCGGGAGTTTCATCAGGCGCTGGGCGTGACCGGCCTCATTGTCACGAAGCTCGACGGCACCGCCAAAGGCGGTATCGTGGTGGCCATCAACCGCGAGTTGAAGATTCCCGTGAAGTTCATCGGCGTCGGCGAGCAGGCGGACGACCTCCAGCCCTTCGACGCCAAGGCGTTTGCCGATGCCCTCTTCAGTTGAGTTCGACGAGCAGATGATGCGGCGCGCGCTGGCGCTGGCCCGGCGCGCGTTGGGGGAGACTTCGCCCAACCCGATGGTGGGGGCCATCGTCGCCAAGAACCGCCGCCTTATCGCCGAGGGCTACCATTACCGCGCAGGCACGCCACACGCCGAGATTCATGCGCTGAAAGCGGCCGGAACCCGCGCCAGGGGCGCAGACCTCTACGTGACTCTGGAGCCGTGCAGCACACACGGCCGGACACCGCCCTGCACGGACGCCATCATCGAGGCTGGCATCCGCCGCGTCGTGGTCGCGACGAAGGATCCAAACCCGCGTCACGCAGGCCGCGGCCTTGACTTATTGAAAGAGGCTGGCATCAAGGTCGAGATGGGCCTGCTGGCTGAGGAAGCGGCCCGATTCAACGAATGTTTCAACAAATGGATCCGCGCAGGCACGCCGTTTGTCATCGCGAAGGCCGCCATGTCGCTCGACGGCAAGATTGCGACCGCCGGCGGCAAGTCGAAGTGGATCACCGGCGAGCCGGCGCGCGCGCTGGTGCGGGAGTTGCGGCGCGGTGTGGACGCGATCATGGTTGGGTGGCGAACCGTGGCGTTGGACGACCCGCGGTTGACGGTGCGGCTGCGCGGCGTCAAGCATCAGCCGTGGCGGGTGGTGGTGGACGCGCGCGGTGAGTCGGGCTTGAAGGCGAACGTTTACACCGACGAGCACAAGGCGCGGACGATGGTGGTCACGAGCAAGTTGGCGCCTGCGGCTTGGCGCAAGCAACTAGCCGACCGCGGAGTTGCAATCATTGAGTGCGCTACTGTAGCGGCGGTCTCTGACCGCCGCAGCACCCGGAGTGAACGGCCGGCGGTCGGAGACCGCCGCTACAGTGATCGGATTGACCTGCGTGACGCGCTGCGGCGGCTCGGCGAGCGCGAGATCACGAGCGTGCTTGCCGAGGGTGGCGGGCGGTTATTGGGGGCGTTGATGGATCAGCGGCTGGTGGACAAGCTGGTGTTCTTCTACGCGCCGAAGATCATCGGCGGACGCGAAGCGCCGACGGCCATCGAGGGCGAGGGCATCAAGGCGCTGGCCGATGCCGTCACGTTGCGAAACGTCGAGTGGCGCAGGCTGGGGGAGGACCTCGTGGTGACGGCTTACTGCTGATCAGCAAAAGTTGCCAGCCGGCGAAACGCTTTTTGTTTCTCGCTCAGTTCGAGCTTGGTCGTGTTCAGCGTTTCCCGCAGGAACTCGATGCTCTGGTCATAAACTTCGCGGTTTACCGGATACGGATGACCGTCTTTGCCGCCGTGGGCGAAGCTGAAACGGGCCGGGTCGCGCCAACTGGGGGCGGTGCCGTAAAGTAGTTCGCTGATGAGAGCGAGGGCGCGCAAAGTTTTCGGCCCGACGCCGGGGAGTGACAGGAGTTGCTCGAAGGACTGTGGCGCGGTTTCGTAGGTTTGAAGCAGGATGCGATGAAGGCGGTCGGGGTTGATGTCCGCGATGCGTATCGGATGGCGGCGAGGCTGGGTTAGTTCGAAACCGGGCAGCGCGGGCGTAGAGTGGGCCGTGCGTCTCGCACGGCTTGTCGCTGATGATTGGCCGTGCGGGACGCACGGCCCACTCTGTTCAAGTTCCTTCATCAGCGCGTCAGGCTGCTCGCGGGTCACAGTCACGCTTGCTTGACGAGTCGCATCACTCTCCGCCGCCACAAGGTTCAGCGTCGCTTGTCCGCGCTGGTCACAGCAGACGGCGGCGTGAGGCTCGTTGACAAAGTTCTGCACGTTGTCGCCGAGCCAAGGGTAGCGGCGGGCGTATTTGCCGGTCGCGTTCATGCCTTGCTGGACTACGGCCCAATAGCCGCTCGACGTGAACAGAAAACAGTGGTGATAGAGGTCGTAGCCGTCCTGCACGGCAGCAGAGTCCACCTTTGCAGCGAGTTTACTCGCGTAAACCAATTCCATCGGACTGCGGCTGAGCGCGTAACAATGCGCCTCGATCTCCGACGGTGTCTTGCGCGAGGTGGCGCCTTTGCCGCCGGCGACGCCGGTTTTCACGCGGCAACGACAGGAGTCTGGACGCGACGAGTCGAGCCGACTATGCTTGCGGCCATGTTTACAGGATTGGTTGAAGAGGCTGGCGAGGTCGTCAGCGTGAAACGCGGCAAGAAATCCACCGAGTTGACCGTGCGCGCGGCGCTGGTGCATCGAGGACTGCGGAAAGGCGACAGCCTCGCCGTCAACGGCGCCTGCCTGACCACGGTGCGCAAACGAGGCGCGTTGCTTGGCTTTGATGTGCTGGAGGAGACGCTCCGCGTTACGAATCTCCAATATGTTCGCCCCGGTGATGTGGTGAACCTGGAGCGGCCGATGCGGGCCGACGCACGGCTGGGCGGGCATTTTGTGCTCGGTCACGTGGATGGCGTCGGCATCATCCGTCGCTGGGAACAGTCCGGAAAGGACTGGGTTTTAGAGGTTGCGGCGCCGAAGGCGCTGATGCGCTACCTCATCTACAAAGGTTCGGTGGCTGTGGACGGCATCAGCCTTACGGTGGCCGATGTGGGCCGCGGCTGGATTCGGATTTGGATCATTCCCCATACGCGCGAAGTCACGAACCTCCGCCAGCGCGAAGCCGGCGAGCACGTGAACCTTGAAGCCGACGTGCTCGGCAAATACGTCGAGCAATTGCTGGCCCAAAGGACTCGTTGACATTGTCCGCTGCGTGAAGCTATTTTCGCCACACTGTGTCACCTTCGATTGAGAAGTTATTGATAATTCAAGACCGCGACCGACGGGCGCTGCAACTCGACTTGGAACTCAAGCGCATACCGGGCGAGCGTGCGGAGGTTGAGGCCCGCGCCAAGGCCGCCACCACGCGGCTTGAGGAACTCAAGCTCAAGGCCAAGCAGGTCGAGTCCGAGCGCAAGGAACTGGAGAACCAGGTCGGGACCAAGCGGGAGCAGATCAACAAGTGGCGCGGACAGCAGCTTCAGACGAAGAAGAACGAGGAATATCAAACGCTGGCGCATGAAATCCAGAACGCCGAAAAAGAGATATTCAAGATCGAGGACAAAGAACTCGACCTGATGGACAAGGCCGAGAAAATTGCCGCGGAGATCAAGAAAGAGCAGCAGGTGCTCACGGAAGTGAACGCCGTGGCGCTGCGACAGCGGGACACGCTTGGCCAGCGCGAAACGGCGATGAAGGCCGAACTCGAAAAGCTCAAAGCCGAACGCGGCGCACTCTGCAAGGACGTGGACGAGTCCGTCATGTCGCGGTATGAGCGCATCATGCGGCACCGGAAAGATTCAGCGGTGGTGCCGGTCCAGCACGGCATTTGCGGCGGTTGCCACTTGCAGATTCCGCCGCAGGTGATGCACCAGGCCAAGAGCAGCGAGGAGATGGTCACTTGCGACCAATGCGGCCGGATTTTATATTGGTCGCGCGAATTTGAGCCGGCGGCGCAGACCGCCGCGCATTGATCTTTTCGAAGGGGCGGATAGTCGCTGGCTTCGCTTCGGCGGGGCTGGAGGAAAGTCCGGACTCCATAGGGCAGGACGCCCCGTGAAAGCGGGGGAGCGCCGCTTCAAAGCGGCGTGACGGACAGTGCCACAGAGAACATACCGCCCCGATGTCGGCAACGGCGCCGGGGTAAGGGTGAAAAGGTGCGGTAAGAGCGCACCGGGCGCGCGAGCAATCGCCGCCGCATGGAAAACCCCGTCCGGAGCAAGACCGAATAGGGGACTGAGTGGCCCGCTCGTCGGTCCCGGGTATTGGTCGCATAGACAAATGACTGTCTGAATCCTGTGAGCCTTTGCGGGCCACGCAGGATAAACAAAATCCGGCTTACGGCCCCTTCGAATTATTGAAAATGGAGTGATGGAGTATTGGAGTGGTGAAGTCATGGGTTGATTGCGGCCCGATGCTCCAATACTCCATGACGCCACGCCCGACGCGACAACGCCGTGCTCTACCCAATCTTCCTCGAACTCGCCGGCGCCGCCTGCGTCGTGGTCGGCGGCGGTCCGGTGGCACAACGTAAAGTGCAGTCTCTCTTGTCAGCCGGCGCTCGCGTGAAAGTCGTCGCGCTGACCGCCTCGGAACGGATCGAGTCTCTTGCCGCGGAGGGGAAATTAGAGTGGATAGGGGAGCTTTACCGGCCGGATCATCTCGATGGCTCTCGGCTGGTCTTTGCTGCCACCGACGACCCGCAGCTCAACGCGCGCATTGCCGCCGATGCCCGGTCGCGCGATGCGCTGACCAATGTTGCCGAACCACCGGAGGCGGGCGACTTCATGGTGCCGGCGACCCTCAAGCGCGGCGACATCGTCCTGGCCATCTCCACCGGCGGCACCAGCCCGGCGCTGGCGAAGAAGCTGCGCCAGCAGTTGGAGGATGTCATTGGCGAGGAATACGGCGACTTGGCGAGGTTGCTGGGCGAACTGCGCCCGCTCGCGGAGCAGCAAATCAAGGCGCAGAACAAACGCCAGCAGTTCTACGAAGATGTCCTCAACTCCACCGTGCTGGATCTGCTCCGCGCCGGCAAGCACGACGAGGCCCGCCACCGATGCGAGAAACTGCTGGCGGGGTTGACGAAGCAGCCTGCCGCCCATGAATGACCGCGACTTCATCTTCTACGCGCTCTGGGTTTACGTTGGCGCGTTCCTTTATTCACTCTACCTCCTGCACGGCCGCGTCCGATGGGAGAGCCGCGCGCACAAGGCACTGGTCGCCATCGGCTGGCTGCTGCACAGCTATGGCCTCTACCTCCGCGCTCGCGCCATCAGCCACTGCCCGGTCACGAATCTGTTCGAAACGCTGATGTTCATCACGTGGGCGCTCGTGCTGGTGTATCTGGCAATGGGCGTGTTGTGGCGCGTGTCGTTGCTGGGCGAGTTCACGCTGCCGCTGGTGATCGCCTGTGTCGCGTCGGGGTTGATCCCGGCGTTTGACCAGCCGCGCGCCGAAGACATGATCCGCAACGTCTGGCTGAGCCTGCACGCGGCCATCGCCCTCCTCAGCTACGGCGCGCTCGCGCTGGCCGGCGTCACCGGCGCGATGTATCTGGCCCAGGAGCGGCAGCTCAAAGCGCGGCGGATGAACGGCATCTTCGCGCGACTGCCCGCCATTGAACAACTCGACAGCATCAACTACCGGCTGTTGATCGTCGGCTTCATCTTCCTGACCGTCGGCATCGTGTTCGGGTTCGTGCTCGGCGCGGTGCTGATGAAGCCTGACACGCCCAAGACGCTTTGGTCCCTGGTCGTGTGGCTGCTCTACGGCGGCCTGCTGGGCGCGCGGATGACCCACCGGCTGCGCGGACGGAAGATCGCCCTCGGCTCCATCGTCGCGATGGCGTTCGTGCTCGCGACGTTCTGGGGCGTCAACATGCTGTCGGCCCAGCACAAGTTCTGATCATGGCCATCGTCGTCGTCGGCATCAGCCACCAAAGCGCGCCCGTCGAGGTCCGGGAGCGCGTCGCGTTCAGCCCCGGCCAGTTCGCGGAGGCGTTCGCAACCCTCCGCGCCGAGCCGGGCGTCGCCGAAGGCCTGATCGTCTCGACATGCAACCGCATGGAAATCTACGGCGCAGGGGCCGACCCGGCGGCAGTCATCCGCGGCATCGAGGACTTCATCCACCGCTTCCACGAACTGGACGCGCGTCTTGGCGAGGCAATCTACCGCTACGAGGAGCCGCGCAGCATCGAGCATCTGTTCCGCGTCGTGTCGGGGCTGGAGTCCATGGTGCTGGGCGAGACGGAAATCCTCGGCCAGATGAAGGAAGCCTATGATCGGGCGTTCGGGGCCAAGGCCACTGGCAAGACATTGAACCAGCTTTTCCAGCGCGCGTTCCAGGTCGCGAAGAAAATCCGCTCCCAGACCGCCATCGTCCGGGGCGCCGTCTCCGTCGGCACGGTCGCGGTGGAGCTTGCGGAGAAGATCTTCGGCGAGCTGGGCCAGTCGCAGGTGATGATCATCGGCGCGGGCGACACCAGCGAGAAGACGGCCCGCGCGCTGTTGAGCCGCGGCGCGAAGACGGTCATCGTCGCCAACCGAACCCACGAGCGCGCCGTGGCGCTCGCGGCGGAACTGGGCGGCCGTGCCGTCCGCTTCGAGGAGTTCCCGCGGGAATTCGCCCGTGCCGACATCGCGGTCAGCTCGACCGCCGCCCCGCACCACATCGTAACCCGCGACAAGGTCGCGGCGATGATGCCGGCCCGTCGGAATCGGCCGCTGTTCCTGATAGACCTCGCCGTGCCGCGCGACATTGAGCCGGCCGTCAACGACCTCGACAACGTCTATCTCTACAACATTGACGACCTCCAAAGCATCGCCGACGAGAACATGCGCGCGAGGCAGGAGGAGATCGCCAAGTGCGAGGAGATGGTGGCCGCCAACGTCGCCAAGTTCCGTGAATGGTTGAACCGCCAGCCGCCCAGTCTGCCGTAGTGGGCGGGCTGGTATGCATCTCTCTACGGCGCGAAGAGTGTTTTGGGGGAAGTAGTGCGCAGCGGAACCAGTTTCACAAGGCGTGTCTTGCCAGTAATACTATCTAGGGCGCAACTTGACACACGCGCCACGATCAAGTCCCAGAGGGACGGACGAGAATAGCCCGGCACTTTA
>DYDC01000046.1 GCA_020718125.1 Methylacidiphilum sp.
TTGCCGTCGGCGAGCGTGGCCGCGCCGATCTGTCGGCGTGCGGTGGCAATCGCACGTTCGTGTTCGCTGGTGAGCGGGAAATCATGCGGCTGCTCAAAGAGTTCCACGCCGGGCAGCAGTTGCGGTAGAAGCGTGTGCCACGTCTCACGGCGATAGGGCTGTTGAAGCTGCGGCTGGAGCGTGGCGGCGTTCATGCGGCGGCGCGGCTGGTGGATTCGAGTTCGGAGCGTCCGAGCCAATAACAGGCGAGCGGCGCGGGGATTTTCAGCAGGCGGCACTGCGCGCCGTCGCGGGTCACTTCGAGCGTCTGGAAATCGGCGAGGTCGCGGGTGATGACGTAGCCACGTTCCACTTTCTTGTCCGCGCAAAACTCCACCATGCCTTTGAGGTCGCCCAAGCCGGTGTGCTGCGGGGATCGGTATTTGACCTCGAAGGGGACAAGCCGCCCATCCAGGTCGGCGATGATGTCCACCTCGCGGTCTTGCTTGCCGCGCCAGTAGGAGAAGCCGACGCTGCGCGCGTAGTAGCGAGTGAAGACGTGTTTGAAGAAGGCGGTTTCCACGGCGCGCCCCAAACCGTTGGCATCTTCCAGCAGTGCCTTGCCTTTGAGGAGAACGCTGGGTCCGATAGCGGCGTCGGCGAGGTAGATTTTGGCCCGGGCGCGGAGCACTTGTTTGCCGTAGCCAAACGGCAGCAAGCGGTGGATGAGATGGGTGGTTTCCAGCAAATCAATAAAGCTGCCGACGGTGGGACGCTTGAGTTGAAGGCTGTTGCACAATTCGGGCAGGCTCAACAAACCGCCGTCGTGCAGGCACAGGTAAAGGAAGACTTGTTCGAGTTCGAGGACGCGGCGCACGCCGAAAAGCGCGGTCATGTCGCGCTTGAGCACCTTGTCCACGATGTCTTCGCGCAGAAGTTTTTGCGCGAGCGGGATGCTCTCGACGAGCGCGCTTTGCGGGAAGCCGCCTCGCAGCAGATATTCATGGAACAACCCCACTAACGGACGCGCGTCTTCGCCCGTCCGGGTGAAACGGGCTTTGTCCCACTCGAACAATTCCCGCAGCGATCCGACGGCGGGCGGCGCGGGCGTGGAGATTTTGCGGATTTGCAGATACTCGTAGAACGAAAGCGTGGCGAGGCGGATGGTTTGCCAGCGACCCACACCGGATTCCTGACCCTCGGTGACAAGCGGTGTGGCGGAACCGGTCACGGCTATGCGGCGGCGTTTCTCGAAGTCCACCTGGTGTTTGAGCCAGGTCTGCCAATCCTTCGAGACCTGGATTTCGTCGAGGAATAAATACTCCGGGCCTTCGCGTGCCGGCTCGAACTCGCGCCAGAGGCGGATGAGCGCATCCAACCCGATGAGCTTGAGCAGCGGATGGTCGAAGGTGGCGTAAAGGATGTTGGTGGGCGGCGTGCCGCGCGCGAGCAAGTCGTCAATGGCTTGGAGAAAAAGCGTCGTCTTGCCGACTTGTCGCGCACCGCTCAACAACATCGCTCGACCCGCTGGCGGATTGTTCACCCAACCAGAAATCTCGCGGAAGGCCACGCGCCGCCAAGTCGGCAGGTCGGGAAAGCACCCGCCCACCCACCAAGGATTGTATTGGCGGAGAACGGCGAAAAGTTCCGCTTGGGAAGCAATCATGCGAAGATTAAGCCATTGTCAGCCTGATAGTGCAAGTATGTCTTAACTAAAGTGACGCTATTATGCGTTCTCCATGTTTTTTGGTCACTTTTCCGAGTTCGCTCAAACCGATGCTGACTGGGTGAAAGACTCGGACAGGATGATTTCCGGCGGGCTTGCGGTCGGCGGCGCGCCCAGCGCGGCGGGCGGGGCGTCCTCCTCCACATCGAGCGGATAGGCGCGGATAATCTCCATGAGCTTGTCGAGATAAACGGCGGTTGTGACACGCTTCGTGGTGACGGCTTTCTGGAAGGCGTTGAGCTTGCGCGGCAGGTCTTGGAACTTCGCAAGGCGGACGGCGTGTTGCGCGGCGGCGAGCAGAGCCTTTTCCTGCACGGAGACGTTCGGCATCCCCTGCGCGGCGGCGAGAAGACGGATGGCGCTTTGCTCATGCGGCCCGATGGTGTGGTCCACGGCGCGCTCGCGCACGGCGTCGGCGGCGAGTTTGGCGCTGAAATCGTCGAGCGCGGACTGGACGTGCCGATGATGTGCGTCGTGCAACGGCGCGGATGCCTCGGCGACTTCGGCGCGAAAGGCTTTCGCCATCTCCACGAAGCTGACCTCCGCGATGCCGTCGCTGAGGCGATAGAAGGCGTCGCGGCGCTGATCGCGGATGAAGACGAGAGACTGGCCGGACTGCGCGGCGTCCTTGCGTCCGCAACGGGCGCGCAGCGGCAGGTGGCGGATTCGGCGGAATTCGTCGGCGTTCGCGTCCTTGAAGTCGCGGAGTTCGGAGAGGAAGGCGAGGCGTTCGTCGCGGTCTTCCTCGATGTCCTTGTCGAAGAGGCCGAAGTTGGAAACCTCTTCGTCCGGCGAGTAAATCTGCGAGTCTTCACCGAGCGCCGAGTGGAACGCTTGGAGTTTCAGGAACGCCTTGCGGTGCAGTTCAATGTCCGAGTTCACCTGCGCGGTCGGGTAGAAGTTGAAGATGTGAATCTTCTTGGCAGTGCAGCCGATGCGGTTGACACGCCCGATGCGCTGCATGAGGCGCGTAGAGTTCCACGGCGTGTCGTAGTTCACCACAACGTGCGCGCGATGGAGGTTCACGCCTTCGGCAAGGACTTCCGTGGAGATGAGGATTCGGTAGTCGTCCTTCCGGTGTTCCGCGTCGTGCGGGACGTTGGCATCGAAGTTCGCGTGAACGACCGGCATGACGGCCTTCCGGTTGTGTGAATCCACGGTGAGCACCGGGCCGAAGCCGGCGGCGTTGAGTTGCTCGGTGAGGTAGTTCGTGGTGTCGCGCGCTTCGGAGAAGATGACGAGCTTGCCGGTTTCGTTGAACGGCTTGGCAAGCAGGTTCTGGCGGTCGTCTTCGCCGCGCAAGCAGGCTAGGAATTCGTCAAGCTTGGGGTCGGCTTCGACTTGTTCCCATGCGGCCACGAGTTCGTCGAGGATTTGGCCGTCGTGTTGGAGTCCGGCGAGGAATTCGGGGTCGAAATCCTTGGGCGTGCAGACGGTGATCGTGGGATCGGTTTCGCTGGCTTCGGCGATGGCTTCGATGAGTTCGTCCTCACGGCCTTCGAGGATGTAATCGGAGACGTGCAGGCTTGGCGCGATGTAAACGCGGCCGCGCTCGAACATGGTGAGCATGGCCTGCGTTGCGTCGCGAAAGCGGCGGAGGCTCTTGGTGAACGCGAGGAAGCTGCTGTCGAGCCGCTTGACCAGCAGCGTCTTCATGATTTTCGCGAGTTGTTCCGCGACAAGGTCGGCGCGCTCGTATTTCTCCTTGAGTTTGGCGTTGGCGAGGAACGCGATGGCGCGGTAGCGGTTGTAAGTCAGACCGCCGTGCTCTGGGAATGAAAGCATCTGGATCGTGCGGTCGTAGAGCGCGTCGAGGGCGGTGTCGAGTTGGTAGAAGATGGGGCGCGGCTTTTCTACTTTTGGAAAGACAATGCCTTGCGCATCGAGATCGGCTTTCCAGCGCGCATCGCCGACCAAGTCAGTGCGTGTGCGCCGGACGGTGAGCGGCTGGACGACCTGCTCGCGGATGAGCGCATAGATACGCGCAACCTCGGCGTGGGCTTGTCGCTTGTCCGGGGTTGTCTTCGGGTTGGTTGCGACTTTGTATTCCTTGATCCGCTGCGCAAAGAAGTGTTGGAGATTGCCGATGACGGTCGAGTCCTTGCCGTCCTGAAACAGCAAGACTTGGTTGCGGATGTCGGCGGGACGGTTGTTCAACGGCGTGGCCGAAATCAGGATAACGCGCTTCTTCGCGAACTCGCCGTCGGGCAGGCGGTGTCGGGTGCGCGTCTTGCAGAGCTTCTGGAGCAGGTCGTAGCCGTCGGCAGTGTCGTTCCGAAACTTGTGCGCTTCGTCCACGATGATGAGGTCGTATTTCTCCGGGTCGCGGATTTTGTGGAGGCTGCCGTTGTGGATGACTTTCACGGCGTCATCGAGGCCGAACAGTTCCATCTCCGTCTCCCAGTTCTCACGCAACGCCGGTGGTGTCACGACCAGGATACGTGAGCGGTGCGTGGGGAAGCCGTTGTGATAGTAAAACTTTTTCGCGATCCGCGTGGCGACGACAGTTTTACCGAGACCCACCACATCGGCGAGAAAGAAGCCGCCATGCTTTTGGAGCTTGAGCCAGCCGTCGTTGACCGCGTCGCCTTGATAGTTCAGGGCCTTTCTGCCTTTGGGCAAATCCTTCTCGGCGTTCGGATCGTAGTCAATCGCGGGACCGAAGTATTCGGTCAGGAGCTTGATATAGAGTTCAAACGGCGTCAGGTCATCGCGCAGGTAGCTCTCACGCACAACGCCGCGGACAGCTTCGGGCAGAATGGCCACGCCTTGCTTCCATAGTTTTTCAAACTCGTCCGCTGCGAACTTCACGTCGTTGTAGTCATGGAGCAAGACGTTGAATTCGTAGTTCGTTGCCGCATCCTCAACGCCCAGCCCGGCGGCGGTGAGGTTGGACGAGCCGGTAATGACCGCGCCGGTCTTGTGTTCGCAAAAGCCCTTCGGGATGAAGATGTAGAGCTTGGCGTGCAGTTTCTTTGTGGAATGTCCCTCGATCTCCACCCGCTTTGACGCAACATCGGCAACAAACTGGCGGATGCCTTCCTCAACGTCCTTGCGATAAGGGGCGCTTTGCACGTCCTCGGCGAGCTTCGCGCGGACATAAGCGAGCGTCTTGTCCGCATCGCCAAGCAAGAGCAACCCCTTGCGATGATGCCGCGCCAATTGTTCATCCACGTCAATGCCAACGAGGATGCGGATGTGCGGGACTTTTTCCAGATGCGGGCGGAGCGCGAAGTAGCCGGACGCGCGCAGATACCCGACAAGCGCGTCAAATCGTTCAATGTCGGGATTGTGAGCAAAGACCCCGGCAAACTTCTTGAGCAGCGTGTTCTCGCCTTCGTTGGTGAAGAAGCGCGTGGACATTCGGAACCTCGTCAAAAACCGCGCAGCCTTGTGGTGCGGAGTTTTGCCGAACAGCCGCCACTATTCAACTTCTTTGGCATCGGCGGAAAGGCGACGACTACGCCCGATTGCGGAACCGGGCGGTGACGTAGGTCTTGGCTTTGCGCACCGCTTCCACCAGCGGTTCGCCGCGGGCGAGCCAGGCGGCGATGGCGGCGGAGTAGATGCAGCCGCTGCCGTGGATTTTTCTCGACGGCACGCGCGCGGAGCGGAGTTCGTAGAGGCGGCGGTTCACGCAGAGCACATCCACGGCGGGTTCGTGGCTGGGGAGATGGCCGCCTTTGACGAGGACGGCGGTGTCGAAGCTGGAGGCGAGCATGCCGGCGGCGAGGTGCATCTGGCGGATGTTGTGGATCGGTTCCTCGCCAAGCAGGACGCTGGCTTCGTCGAGGTTCGGGGTGATGAGAGTGGCAATGGGCAGCAGTTCCTCGCGCATTGTCTCGACGCCGCGCTCGCTCAGGAGGCGGTGGCCGCTGCTGGACATGATGACGGGGTCCACGACGATGTTGCGGAGACGGCACCGGGCCAGGACGTGGGCGACGACGGCGATGACGGGCGAGTTGGCCATCATGCCGGTCTTGACGGCGCGCGGGCGGGCCTCGTCGCAGACGGCTTCGATCTGGAGGCCGGCGATGACTTCGTTGGCGACCTGGATGCCGAGGATTTCGCCGGCGTTCTGGCAGGTGAGAGCGGTGATGGCGCTCGCGCCGCGGACGCCGAGGTCCCAGAACGTGCGCAGGTCGGCCTGCACGCCCGCGCCGCCGCTGCTGTCGGAACCGGCGATTGTCAGCGCGAGGGGTTGTGGCTTTGTTGATTTCATCGGCTCTGCTACTGTCTCCCTGTTTATGGCGCCCAAGGATATTCAACACATCGGCGAAGAGCTAGCGATTTTGTGGAACGACGGCCATGAGACGTTCCTGCGGCTGGAGGAGCTGCGCCGGCGTTGTCCGTGCGCTGTGTGCGCCGGCGAGGGCGACATCCCCGGCCGCGTCCACAAGCCTGCGTCAGCGCCGTTGACGGCGGCGAGTTTCCAACTCGTCCGCATCGAGCCGGTGGGCGGCTACGCAATCCAGCCGGTGTGGGCGGACGGGCATCAGTCGGGCATTTACGCGTTCGGCTATTTGCGCGGGCTGTGCCGGTGCGAACAATGCGCAAGGCCGGCGAATGATGGCAGCGCTGGCGCGCCATGAGACGGAGCGAGCAGAGGCAATGGGTGATTGGCTGCAACTCGTCCCGCGGGCGGGTGTTTATCGTGGAGCGAGCGCGCGGAGGCGCCGGCTGTTTGCGGTTTGACCCGTTCCGGCCTGCTGCTAAACTGCGCGCCCATAACACCGACGATACTATATGCCTGAGGACGCCAACATGCCCCCCGAGATGCCGCCGTCTGCGGACGCCGGCGCATCCGCACCGGAGCCTGAAAGCTGGACCCGGTTGGGGCAATTCGAGATCAGCCGGAAGATCGGCCAGGGGGGCATGGGCGCAGTGTTTCTTGCGCAGCAGGTGACGCTGAACCGCCCGGTCGCCCTGAAGTTGCTGCCGCCTTCGCTGGCCGAGAACGCGGCGTTCATTGACCGGTTCCAGCGCGAGGCGCGCGCGGCGGCGGGACTGAGTCATCCGAACTTGATCCAGGTCTATGACGCCGGGTCGCAGCACGGGGTGCATTACTTTGCCATGGAGTTTGTGGACGGGGAAACCCTCTCCACCAAGGTCGAACGCGACGGGCCGCTCCATGAGCACTCGGCGGTGGCCATCGCGATGTGTGTGGCCGCGGCGCTCTACCACGCCTGGACGCGCGCGAGGCTGATCCACCGCGACATCAAGCCCGAAAACGTCATGCTGACCGCCGAGGGTGTTGTGAAGGTGTGCGATCTGGGCCTGGCGAAATCGGCCGGCGGCGATTCCCGGCTGACGGTCAGCGGCATGATGTTGGGCACGCCGCAATATGTTGCCCCCGAACAGGCGCGCGGCGATGAAGCCATTGACACGAGGGCGGACATCTACAGCCTCGGCGCAACCCTTTACCACCTGGTCACCGGCCGGCCGCCGTTCCACGCCGACAGCGCGATGGCCATCATGTATAAACACGTCCACGAGCCGATGCCCGACCCGCGGAAGTTCACGCCGGACCTCAGTGACGGCTTCCTGCGCATCCTGCAGAAGATGACGGCCAAGGACCCCGCCGACCGCTACCGGGACATGCTGGAGCTTTACAACGACCTGGAGCGTTGTCACGACGGCCTGACGCCGGCGGCGGTCTCGTTGCCCGCCGGCAGGACCGGGATGATCCGAACGCCAATGGCCGCGGATGAGGCGGCGCTGCGCTCGCTGCGGCGCGGCCTGTGGTTCTGGCGCGTCGGCGGCGGCATCGGCCTGATTGTGATCGGCCTCGCCATCTTCGGCATCTGGAAATCCGCGCAAACGAAAAAACAGGCCCCTCCGCCGGTCGTCGCGAAGAAGGAGACAACCGCTCCACACAAGACCAGCGCCGCCGCTGCCCGCGCGGTGGTGACGCCGTCTGCGTCCGCCACGACGAACACGACGCCCTCAGTGCGGCCGCAACCTGCCGCGACTGGCGCGGTGACAAAACAGCGGGCGGCAGCCTTGGCGCGCATGTCCGACCTCCTCCGCCAGCAGCAAGCCGAGGCGGAACGCCGCGCGGAGGAGTTGCGAAAGGCCGAGGCCGAAACCGAGAAGCAGCGGACCGAGGCGCGCGCCAGGAACACCGCCCGGTTGAAGGCGGAAGAGGGATACCGGAGTTTTCTCGGCGTGTGGCAGCCGCTGGCGCTCGCCCGCAATCACGCCCAGGCCGAAGTTGCCGCGCAGAACGCCTTGAAGGACCCCTCGTTCGCGCCGCTGAAGGAACCGCTCGAATCTCACCTGGCCATGAGCCAGCGGCTGAAAGCGTTCCACGCGGCGTTTCCCTCGGCGCTGCAAACGCTGAAAGGCAAACCGCTGACCTACGAGGGGCTCAGCGGCACCGTCGGCGCCGTGGACGAGAGGACCATCACCATCGAGAAGGTGGCGGGCGTGGGCCGGTCGTTCTCGCTCGTGGCGTTGCGCACCGACCAACTCCTGACGCTGGCGTTGGCGGCGATGGGACAGAACCATCCCGATGCGCTGGTGGACGCCGGCCTCGTCGCGCTGGCGGAGAACCACGCGGATTGGGCCAAGCAGTATTTCGACAAGGCGCGCCTGCTGGACTCGAGCGCGGCCGGCGCCGCGAAGGCCGCCGCGCAGCGATTCGACACCCTGCGCGAGACGATGGCCCGCGCGCCGGCGGAGACGACGGCGGCTGCGGCGCTGGACGAACTGCAGGGGCTGCTGGCGATGTCCAAATGGGAAGAAGCGTCCTCGAAGCTGGCGGTGGTCAGCAAGCAGTTCGCCGACACCACCACGATCCAATGCTCGACCGAACGGCTGCAGGACGCGCACGACGCGATCGTGGCCGCCGAAGCCGGACCGACCGAGGCCCGGGCGCAGTTGGCGCTCAACAAGCTGCGCCAGGACATCGAGGAGAAGAACTGGAAACACGCCGCGCAAATGCTGCAAACCCTGTCGCAAAAGTTCGCGGGCACCGATGTGGTGCAATCAGCCGACGAATTGCCCGCGTTGCGGGAAATCATCAGCGCGCATTTGCCCGCCAGCGCCGCGCTGGCGGAGCCGGCCGTGCGCGACCGCGTCGCGAGCCGCAAGGGCGCAACGATTCACCCCGTCGAAGGCGGCGGCAAAGGCAAGCTGTCGCAGGCCGCGCTGGCTGCCGCGGTCGCAGCGGCCAAGGAAGGCGACGGCATCGAGCTGGAGAGCGGCATTCACATGTGCCGCGCGATGCGCGGCACGACAAAGAACCTGAGCATTTTCGGCAAGCCGGGCGTGCTGCCGGTATTGATCGTGCCGTCGCTCGGTCGGTCCCCGGACGGCATCCTCGTGGACACCGCGGGCGCGCGGTGGCGGTTTGAGAACCTGATGTTCGTCGGCGGCGGGCGTCCGTCGGATGCCGCGGCGCAGACCACTCCCCCCATCACGGTGGCCGCCGGGGCGACGATCGAGTTCCATCAGTGTCTCTTCACCGTGCCGCGGGAAGCGGCTCGCCCCGTTTCGCTTGTGCGCGCCACCGGCGCGGGCGGCGAGCTGATCTTCCGAAACTGCCTTTTCCTCAACGGCAGCGCGGTGGACATCCAGCAACCGCGCCGAGTGCGGTTGGACCGCTGCACATGGGTGGGCGGCCCGGTCCTCTGGCTTTCCGGCACAGCCCAAGGAACCCCCGTGTCGGAAGTGGCGCTCATCAACAGCCTCGTGGTCAATGATGCAGGACGGGGATTCATCACCAGCGAGACCAGCGCCCCCGAAACGCGCGCGCTTGCGCCGGCCGAAGTTGTGCGGTATCTCGACCTCAGCCGCTCGCACCATAACGTCCTCATGCTGTCGCAGGCGGACGGCGTGGAGGCATGGCGACAGTTGCTGGAGAAGCAATCGCGCGGACCAAACTTCCTGTCATTGACCACCGATTCCACGCCGCTGGCGATCTGGACGGACCGCCAACAGGCCGAGTTCTCGTTGTTGCCCGACTGCCCAGCCGCGCACGCGGCCGATGATGGGAAGACCGTGGGCGTTCGCTGGCCCAGCGCCGTGTGGGACTCGGTGAAGGCGAACTTCCGAATCATCTCGACCAGCCGCCCCGCCGCGCGGCCGGCGGCAGAGGCCATACCGCGTTGATTACTTGTGCTCTGGCGGCTGGCCCTTGGGCATGTCGCGAACGACTTCGCGGAGGATGGTGCTGAAGCCCTTGCCCTTTTCCATTTCCTTCTCGACCTGCCGGATCATCGTGTGGACGCCCGGCCGCCCCTCCACCTCGAAAACAAGCTGGAAGTGGCCGATCCGCACACGGTCGCCCGGCAGCAATTCGGTTTCCCAACTGATGAGACGGTCGTTGACGTAGGTGCCGTTGCGGCTGCGGAGGTCTTTGATCAGGAACTTGTCGCCATCCATCCAGATGGCGCAGTGGCTGCGGCTGATTTCGTCGTCCTCGACGCGGATATCCGCCTCGAGCCCGCGGCCGAGCACCAGCGGTTTGGCGCCGACCTGGAGCTTCATCTCCGAACCGTCCGCTTTGCGATGGATCAAGACCGCCATGTCATTTTCCTCGATTGGTGTGCCGACTCTAATGCGGCAGGAGGCGCGCGGTCAAGGCTGGCGGGGCATTGCCGCCCCGTGAAGATAGCCGGCAGCCAGCCGGCAATAATCCTCCGCCATCCTGCGCAGTTGACGGCGCTCCGATTCGCCCAACTTGCTGACCACCTTGGCCGGCGCGCCGTAAACCAGGGAACCATCGGGAACCTTCAATCCCTTCGTCAGCATTGCTGCGCCGCCGATGATGCACTGGTTGCCAATGACACATCCATCCATCACCACCGCCCCCATGCCCACCAGGACCTCGTCGCCAATCGTGCAGCCGTGCAGAGTGGCCTGATGGCCCACCGTGCAGTAAGCGCCCACCACGCACGCCAAGTCGTTGACAACATGGCAGACCACATTGTCCTGCAGGTTAGTGCCCGGGCCAACCGCCACACGGTTGATGTCGCCGCGCAAGACGGCGTTGAACCACACACTCGCGCCATCGCCGAGCGTCACGTCACCGACCAACCGTGCCCCGGCGGCGATGAACACGTCCTTGCCGATGACAGGCTGCTTGCCATTGAAGGCGATGACTTGATCCAGCGCCGGGCTGCTCATCGCCGGCAGTCTAATGCCGGCCACTGCAAAAGCAAATCCCGGCGAGCCTTCACGCCCGCCGGGATTTGCACTGCCATTCCGTGGTTGCGAATCACCAGCCGTAGCTGATGTAGCTGTAACTGTAGCCGGGATAGGCATAGCCATACGCCGGATAGCCGTAATAGTAGCCGTAAGCCGGATACGAATAGTATGCAGGAGCGTAATAGACCGGTGCTGGGCGGTAATAGCCGCTGTAGTAGCAGCTCGGGAAACCGAATCCAAACCACGAACGTCCACCACAGCCGCCATGCCACTGGCCATGATGCCCGTGGTGATGTCCGTCGGCCAGACCAACGCCCGTGCCACCCAACAAGATCATTACTCCCACAAACAGACCCAAGAACTTTTTCATGACTCTTTCTCCCGTTGTCACGCCACCCGGGCAGCACCGGAGTGGCCAACCTTTCAATTGCGCCCTTGTGGGCGATCCGCATCCCATTTTATTCGATTTTCCTCGTCTTGCAACCACTGCTACCATCACCGCGCCAATGAACATCATCCTCGCCAGTGCCAGCCCCCGCCGCACTGAACTGCTCAAATCCCTCGGCTTGAGCTTCGAGGTCATTCCCAGCGACGCGGTCGAACACAACTCGCACCCGGCCAGCCCGCGGGACTTGGCCCTGCACAACGCCCAACTCAAGGCCCGGGATATCGCCGCCCGCCATCCGGACGCGCTGGTGATCGGGGCGGACACCATCGTCGTGCTCGGCGATACCATCTTCGGCAAACCCCGCAACCTGAAAGAGGGCCGCCGGATGCTGCGGCAGTTGTCGGGCCGCAGTCACACCGTCATCACCGGCGTCTGTCTCGCGCATGGCGGCGACGAGACGAGTTTTGCGGACGAGACGGACGTCCGGTTCCGCCCCTTGAGTGCCGCGGAGATTGAAGCCTATCTCGCTGCTGTCAACATCCTCGACAAGGCCGGCGCCTACGCGATCCAAGAAGGCCCGCCGGTCGTCGCGGCCATTGAAGGCAGTTACTCCAACGTCGTCGGACTTCCGCTGGAGCGGCTTGCCGGGGCCTTGCGCGGATTCGGCATCGGCAGGCCCCTTCACGCGGTTTGACAGGATGCAATTTGTGGCTTTACCTGGCAGCGCGGAATCAGCAGTCTGCCGCGAATTTGAAACGCCCCGCCGGCCAGAGACCGGCTCAGGGACGCGCATGATGCGATTTTTGAGACAAACTTTCTGCCGCCCGATGCCCATCGGTTTGCCGGCGCGGCGCTTGGTCTCCGGAAAGCGACATGGCTGAGAGCGCCCCCATCCGATTGATCAGTTACGGCTCGACGAGCATTGGCCGCACCCGCTCGAAAAACGAGGACTCATTCCTGCGCGACGACCATCTGCGGCTCTACGCCGCGGCTGACGGCGTTGGCGGCCAGCCGGCGGGCGAGATTGCCAGCGCGGTGGCGGTGACGGGCTTGGCGGATTTCTTCAAGAACCACAAGCCCGCCGCGGGCGAGACGGCTCTGGCGACGATACAGAAGGCATTGAACGTCGCCAGCCACGCGGTGCTCGAACGGTCCCACGCCGACCTGGCCTGCCGCGGCATGGCGACAACGGTCACGGTGTGTTGGTTTACCGGACACGCCGCCGTCCTCGCCCATGTCGGCGACAGCCAGGCGTTTCTGTTGCGCGGCAGCCGGCTGCGACAGATCACCGAGGACCACACGGTCGCCGGCGAACTCCGCAGCCGCGGTGTCGGCGACCATCACCCGGCGATGCGGACCGTCTTCGCGCACATGTTGACGCAGAGCGTGGGGCCGGAATTGCCGGTGGACCCCCAGTTCCTTGAGATCAGGATCAAGCGCGGCGACATCCTCCTGCTGTGCAGCGACGGCGTGACGCGCCAAACGCTCCTCAGCGAGATGTCGAGCATCCTGCGGTCGAGCGAATCGCTTGAGCGGGCCGTTGAAGAACTGATCCGGCTCGCCGACGAACGCGGCGGCCTGGACAACGCCACCGCAGTCGCCATCAAGGTCCTCCATATAGACGCGCATACATGCTTCGACGGTATGCTCAAAGAAAAGGTTGGATGAGGCCTGCAATCTCGCGGGGAGGCTGCTGCGCGTGCTCAAAGGTGCGGAACAGGGCCAGGCAAAGTTGTCGCGGGTCTTCAAACAAGCGGTTGTGCGCGGAACGAGGCCTCGTCGGTAAAGACGATCGCCGCCCCTTCCCTTTGAGCGCTTGTTTTAGATTCGGACAGGTCGAGCGCACCCACTTGCGCTGTTGACGAAGGCCGTCATCGGGGCGGTCATCGGGGTCATCGGGTCATCG
>DYDC01000047.1 GCA_020718125.1 Methylacidiphilum sp.
CCGCGCGTCGAGCCGTGGAAACTGGAATTGCTGACGCCGCTGGCGGAGGAAATGGGGCGATACGAGTGAGAAGGTTGGTGAGGCTGGAAATGTCAAGAATCAGGACCCCATAACTGAGTCCCTTCCCCATGACATAACCCCTCGATGCCGATGAAATTCTCTTGCCGCGAGTGTAGCCAGCATATCGAGATAGCCGATGAGTGGGCGGGGTATGAGGTGAACTGTCCGAATTGTGGGGTGCGTTTGACTGTTCCTGAGCCTTTGCCACCCGTGATTCGAGCGCAGAACTTTCAACAACCACCGTCAGAGCCGCCTTCCCAGCCTTCGGTTGAGGCATCCGTTCAAGGAAACGTTGGCGGTCGCGCGAACCGTGT
The DNA here is from genome assembly GCA_020718125.1 of Methylacidiphilum sp. Lineage (GTDB taxonomy): Bacteria > Verrucomicrobiota > Verrucomicrobiia > CAIQCK01 > CAIQCK01 > JACRKA01. The sequence goes on from DYDC01000047.1 coordinate 375, forward strand.
TGAGACCGCTCCGGAGTGCGCGTCATCCGGTTCAAGGTTTTCGTATCACAGGTATGTCAGGAACATAGACGTAACGAAGTTCATTCAAGCCAACGCGATCTTCGACGAAGCCAAGGGGCGCACGTTTCCCGTCAATGCGAAATGTTTCTTTTGCGGCAGCGGGTTCAAGTCAGGCGAGGCAGTGCGCCTCTCTAACGGAAATTACATCTGCGAGACGTGCTTCAAAGTGGTGCAGACCATTCGATACCCGGAAATCTACCAAAGACGCTATGAAACTTTTATTGCAGAGCGTGAAGCGCGGAGGATTGCACTCGAAGAGTTTTCCTCTTCTCTCCCTTCTACCAAGACCATCAACCACCTGACTCCCGTTGCGTCTGTTGCGGCTGGCATAGCGGGGGTGCTGACCGTCGGTTTATTCATCTTAGGCATGGCTGTTGGGAAAACCGCCAAACTGCCGGGGGCGCTAGTTGGAGGTGCTGTTTGCGTTTGTGCGTTCGCGTGGGTGATTGTGTTCGTGCTCAATCAAATACTCGCTCGCAGCAGGGTTGCTCAGGCAAATCGGATTTCACAGTGGAACTCGGCAAACCCCGAACCCGAACAGCCAGTCCTCAAAGAATTTCACGATCCGACCGCCGAGTTGACAGAACGAGATAGGCGTGTGTTGCAGGTTTTCGATTACTGGCCGGGCTATCCCCCGTATTGGGACTACGTCCGAGGAGTAGTTTTGAACAAGGACAAAGGCCGTTGTCAGATTAGCGGTTGTCCCAGCCGAACGGAGCTTCACGTTCACCACATGCTCCCAATTTCGCAAGGTGGCAGTCATCGAATCGAGAATCTTGTTACCCTATGCGTGTTCCATCACGGCCTTCAACCCGACATGGGGCATGAAAGAATCTGGGGCGAGGTGCGAACGCAATACTTCAGTATGGTGCGCCCACATTACCGAGACGGCTCATTCGTCCGCGCGCACGTCCGGCGAAAAGAACTCGCGACAGAAGAATCGCTCAAGAGCATTTTTGCGCATCATTCCTTCGCGTGCCCGGACTGCGGCGATCATCCGCTTAGACTTCACATTGACTGTCAGAAGAACGAGATTTCAGTCTCGTGCGCGTCTTGCTCATCCGAGTGGCATTTCGATCAGAAACTCCCCGAAGAGTCCGGCCCACAAATGGCAGAGACTTTTCAAGTTCTACAAAACAAAGGGCGTGGCAAGGTTGATTTCTCACTGATGGAAACGATACGCAAACCGCGCTATCACAAAGCATCCCAGCCAATCACTGCCAAGCAGAAACAGGCTCGAAAGAAACGGTTTGAACAGAGAGAAAGTATTTTTTGCCCGCGTTGCGGCAAACTCTTACGCCAAGTGGAGGGGCGCTTCGGTAGGTTCTGGGGTTGCACTGGCTATCCCGATTGCCGATACACGAAGAACATTGAGCGGAGGAATGTCGGACGCGGGAATCGGCGCTAACTCGTTATTCCTGTGATAGGATGCCGTTGCGGGAGAATGAACCGATGAAAGCAGAGAAGCGAAAGAACTTGGAGAAAGCGGGCTGGCGAGTGGGCAGCGCGGCGGATTTTCTGTCGCTGTCCGAAGCGGAAGCGGCTTACGTCGAAATGAAGCTGGCGTTCGCACAGGAGCTTGCCGAAGCCCGCCGCGCCAAACGCTTGACCCAACAAACGCTGGCGGCGAGGCTGCGCACCAGCCAACCGCGCGTTGCCATGATGGAAAAAGGCGATCCGTCTGTGTCACTCGACCTGCTGGTGCGGGTGCTGTTGACGCTCGGCGTCACGCCTCGCTTGCCAAGTTGAGAAGTTGCTAAGATGACGCGCGTCCCGGTGACGCCGGGGGCGCGGCCAACGGGAGCCTGCGCCGCTCGCGCAAACGCGGCTTGCGTTGCTCCCGCGCACGGTTAGAATCCCGCCACTAGAAAGGATTCCAGACAACGATTCGATGAAGACTCATTCTATTGCAGTGTTGCCCGGCGACGGGACAGGGCCGGAAGTGGTGCGCGAAGGCGTGAAGGTGGCCGAAGCGGCCGCGAAGAAGTTCGGCTTCAAGATTGACTGGCATTATTACGATTTCGGCGGCGAGCGTTACCTGAAGACGGGCGAAGTGCTGCCCGACAGCGCGGTGGAGGAGTTCCGCCGCTACAAGACCATTTTTCTCGGTGCGGTCGGACATCCGAAGGTGAAGCCCGGCATCCTGGAGAAGGGGCTGCTGTTGCGGCTGCGGTTCGAGTTGGAGCAATACATCAATCTCCGCCCGGTGAAGCTCTACCGCGCCGTGGACTGCCCGCTGAAGGACAAGGGGCCGGAGCACATTGATTTCGTCGTCGTCCGCGAGAACAACGAGGGCCTCTACACCGGTTCCGGCGGGTTCCTGTTCAAGGGCACGCCGCACGAGGTCGCCATTCAAGAATCGGTCAATACGCGCCGCGGCGTGGACCGTTGCCTGAAGTATGCGTTCGAGCTGGCCAAGCGCCAGCGCGGCGGCAAGCCGTGGAAGGGCCTCAAGCCCGAGGATGTTTCCGCCGGCAAGACCACGCAGCTTACGCTCTGCGGCAAGACCAACGTGCTGACCTATGCGTTCGACCTCTGGGAGCGCGCGTTCCACGAGACGGGCGCGGCCTATCCGACGGTGAAGCGCGACTACGCGCACGTGGACGCGACCTGCATGTGGTTCGTGAAGAACCCGGAGTGGTTCGACGTGATCGTCACCGACAACATGTTTGGCGACATTATCACCGACCTTGCCGCGATGATCCAGGGCGGGCTGGGCGTCGCCGCGGGCGGCAACATCAATCCCGATGGCTGCTCGATGTTCGAGCCGATGGGCGGCAGCGCGCCGAAATACACCGGCCAGAACGTCATCAACCCGCTCGCGGCCATCAACGCCGCGGGCATGATGCTCGACTCGCTCGGCGAACACGCCGCCGCCACCGCCATCGAGGCCGCGGTCATCAAGGTCCTTAACACGAAGATCAAGTCGCTGGCCGCCGGCAAGATGGGCTACGGCACGACGCAGGTGGGCGACCTCGTGGCCGAAGCTGTCGCATGAAACTACGGCTCGTTTTCCTGATCGCGTCGGAGGCTGCGCTCGCAACGCAGCCGTTGCTGGCCGCCGACGCCTCGCCTGCCGCGACGTCATCTGCCAGCGCGCCGGCCGTGGCCGACAGCGGTTTGCTGAAGCCGGAAAAGGAGGATTCCGCCAGCGAATCCAGCGGCATCGCGCTCATCCGCAACACCATCGCCCGCCGGCCCGCGGTCGCGAGCATTGAGACGATGAAGGATTGGCTCACGCTGGTCGTGATCCGCTGCCAGCAGTTCCTCCAGGAAAACCGCGAGAGCCGCCGCGCGCGCGCGGTGCTCGCCGTGGAGTCGCAGTATCGCATCGAGCTGGCAGCCCTGACCGACGACCTGACCGAGCGCGACCGCGCGGTAAAGACCGCCCGCGACCTCATCACCAAGATCAAGAACGACGACGCGGCATTGCAGGCGCGGCTGGTGTTGCTGCAAGGGGCGTGGCCGGAGGACATGACCGAGGCCGCCAAGCAGGCCAAGATCATCATGGAGGACTTCACCGGCCGGTCGCAGTCGGCCGCCGCGTTCTGGACGATGATGCGCGTGCAGCAGCGGCGCGGCGAGGACAAGCCGATGCGCAACACCGCGCTGGAGATGTTCAGTTCCTTCCCGTCCGCGCCCGAATCGCTCCAGGCGCGCATGATGCTCAAACAACAGAGCCTGGTCAACCAGGCCATTCCCGCCGTGAAGCTCGCCGCGGCCGATGGGCAGGCGTTCGACCTCGGCGCGTTGCGCGCGCAGGCCATCGTGCTGGATTTCTGGACCGCCGACACGCTCGCGCAGCCCGCCGCCCTCGAAGGGGCCACGGACTTGCAGCGGCTCCACGACGCGCACAACGGCCGCGGCCTGCTCGTGCTCGGCATCAACCTCGATGCCGACCGCGAGACGTTCGAGAAGGCCCGCGCCGCGCGGCCGACGCCGTGGCCGCAAATCTGGGCCGGCGCGCCCCCGAACCAGTTGATCGCACAGTCGTGCGCGGTCGAAACGCCGCCGACGCGCGTGCTGGTGGATCCGCTTGGCCTTGTCAGCCGCATCGCCCTGCATCCGGCCGAACTTGATACGCTGCTGAAACGCTGGCAGGCCGGCGGTTCGCTCGTGGCGTCGGCGAAACCGACGCCGGCCGAGCCGCCCGCGAAGAAGACTGCGAAACCGGCCTCCATCCCCAAGACCCCCATTGCAAAGGCGACGGTCAGCAAACCCGCGACGAAGGCCGCAGCCACCAAGGTGGCGGCCGCCAAGCCCGCGACGAAGCCCGCAGCGAAACCCCCGGCCAAGCCGGCTCCAAAGACCGGGCCGAAAGTCGCGCAGACCGATTCCCCGCAGCCGAAGAAGACCTTCGGCGCAAAAGTCGCCGCCAGCTTTGCCGCGGCGATGAAGGAAACGCAGACACCCGTCTTCGGCGGCAAAGAGCCGTCTGAAAAACCCGCCAAGAAGTCCGGCCCGCTTGCCGATCTGCGCACCCGGGCCGATGGCGTGACTGACCTCAGCAGCAGACCGCGGCAGCCCGAAGCCCCGCCGGCGCCTCCGCCGCCCCCGACGCCCGCCCAGGCGCGCGCCGCCGCGGCAGCCGCCGCCGCCACGCACGAAAAAATTGGCGACGTCGTTTACGCAAAGCCGTTGCCGTCCGAGCCAACGATGGCCGGGCAAACCAAGCCGACGCCGCTGGACACTCCCGCGCCAGAACCAGCCGCCCCTTCGGTGACGACGACGCCCGCGGCCCCGCTTCCCGAGTTGCCGAAGAAAGTCTTTTCAACGACCGCCGCCGTTGCCAAACAAGCCGCCGAAACAACAAAACCCGCGCCGTCAAAAACCGCGACGAAGCCTCCCGCCGAATCGAAGCCGGCTGCGCCTGCGGCGAAAACCGCAACGAAGCCCGCCACCGAAACGGAATCGGTTGCGACGCCAGCGGAGACCAAACCTCCTTCCGGCTATGGTTCCATGGAAACGAAACCGAAGCCGCCGTCGGGATACGACTCCACCGGCGCCAAATCACCCGCGAAGCCGGCCAAACGCGCCGACGATGCCGAGTCGCTCGCCGGCCGGCCCGATCTTTCCGACGCCGACCGCCGCGCCGCCATGAACGCCGCCGCCGAGAAGATCCTGAAGGCGGAGGAGGAGATGATCTCGTGGTCCGATCTCGAGGGTCTCTTCGGCGCCAAGAAGCCCGCCAGCGTCGAGGGCGGCTTGGCGTGGTATCAGGACATGGCCGACCGCTGCAAACAGTTCTCCAAGGAGTTCCCAAAGAGCAGCCACTCCAACATCGTCCGCATCAACGAAGCGCGCTGCCGGCTCCAGCTCCACCAGGCCAGGAAAGATCCCGTGCAACGCTCCCGCGCGATGGACGCCGCGCGCGAGGCGCTCGTCAACAAACCCAATGAGAACGACGCCATCCGCGCCCAGTTCATCCTGCTGAACTCCTGCTGGCCCGACTTCCCGGAGCAGGGCGTCGCTGTGGCCAAGCGCATCGCGAAAGATTTCCCCCACCGCAAGGAAACCGCCGCGGCGCTGATGATGCACATGCAGTTCCGCCGCCGCCAGGGCATGTTCAACACCGCCAAGGAGGTCGCGCGCGAACTGATCAACAAGCATCCCTTCAGCGATTACATCCCCGGCGCCAAGTCGCTCATCACCCAGGTGGACCTGCTGCAAAACCCCTGCCCCGCCGTCAAACTCAGCGGCCTCCACGGCGAGAAGATGGACACCGAGGCCCTGCGCGGCAAACCCTTCGTCATCGAGTTCTGGTCGCCGACCCACCGCACCATCGAAGAGGATGCCATCAAGCTCAGCCAGATCTACGTCCGTTACCACGGCAAAGGTTTCGAAGTCCTGAGCATCTGCGTGGACAAGAGCCGCGAGGCGATGGACATCTTCCTGATGCAACACCGGTCGCCGTGGGCGGTGCACTGGGATGGCAAAGGCTTCGAAGGCGCCGTCGCGAAACAGTTCGGCGTGGACACCACCCCCATGCGTTTCCTCGTCGAACCGACCGCCCATCGCATCACCAGCACCCACCTCTCCGTGGACGGCATCGCCGCCGCACTGGAGCTGTGGATTGACAAGAACCAGCCGCCGCCGCCACCCGGCCAGGAAAACCAGGCCGGCGGCGGTTTGCTAAAGAGGTTATTCGGCATATGAGCATCATCGCCATCGTCCTGCTTGTCCTCGTCGTGGCGGTCATCTTCTGGGTGATCGGCCTCTATAACCGCCTCATCGGCCTCCGCAACCGCGTGGACGAGGCTTGGGCGCAGATTGACGTGCAACTCAAACGCCGCTACGACCTCATCCCGAACCTCGTCGAGACCGTCAAAGGCTACGCCACCCACGAACGCGCCACGTTCGAGAACGTCACCAAGGCCCGCAACATGGCCGTGCAAGCCTCACAGGCCGGCGCCGTCGGCGCGGGCCAGATCGCCGCCGCCGACAACATGCTCACCAGCACGCTCAAGACCCTCTTCGCCGTCGCCGAGAACTACCCGCAACTCAAGGCCAACGAGAACTTCAAGATGTTGCAGGAGGAGTTGAGCGGCGCCGAGGGCAAGGTCGCTTACGCCCGGCAGTTCTTCAACGAGACCGTGCTCGCCTTCAACAACGCCATCCAGATGTTCCCCGCCAACATCATCGGCGGCAGGCTCGGCTTCCAAGCCCGCACGTTCTTCAAGACCGACACCGAGGCCGAACGTCAGGCGCCGCAGGTGAAGTTCTAATTCCGGCGGTGCAGTTCCCAAACACGGCACAAACCGGTCACCCACTCGGCCAACGCTGCGCGCGCTTCTTTCACGTCGGATAGTTCCTTGTTCTGGTGCGCGATGTAATCGTTTCGAAACGTGTTGATTTGTGTCACGAGTTTGTAGAAACCCTCAGCGATTCCCATGAACCGATGGCTCACCGCTTGGAAGACCGGGCCGATAGGAGCCGTCTCTTCCCTCGCGTGCTGCAAACACCAGCGCAGCAAACCGATCGGACTCATGCCGTTGTGGTCCACCAGTGTCCGCTTCAAGTCGCCGGCCCGCCTGCGATACATCTCCGCGTCCTTTTTCGAGAGATGGCTTAGGTCTGGCTCAAAGAAAGCCTTCTGCGCCTCACGTCCTGTTGGGATGTCCGGCTCAAGGAACTTGAGCATGACAGCTTTGGATGCCTCGTCGAGCGGCCTCAGCAACGGCGTGAACACAGGCGCGAGCGACTGCCCCGATTTCTGCTGGAGGAAGCGGAACAATCCAACCGCCTGTTGGACCATTTTCTGGTGAGCAGGCGGCAACGTAGCGAACGCGGCGTCGCTGATAAACTCCTTCAAGCTTTCATCGCGCGCTTCGCCGAATGCCAGCGTCAGTTGCGGCACGGCTGCTTCGTCGAGCAGGTCGCGCAACGCCGGTTCGCACGTGCGCGCCAGCACGGCCAGCCGGTTGTCACCGAACGCCTCAAACGTCTGCTGCGGCACGTAGAGGTAGCTCCACTTTGCCGCGCCCTTCGAAGCAGTCCGGCACCAACCAGCGGCGGCACGCGCTTTCAACGGCACGTCCTTGTCCACGCGGCCCTTGGTTTCCACCAGCACGCAGCCGCCCTCACGCAACCGCACCAGAAAATCCGGCGTGTAGAGCGCGAGTTGGCCGTTAAGGCCGAGGTAATCAACCCGTAGCGCCTGCGGCCCGGCGTTCTTGCAGAACGCAGCTACGTCCGGCGCGAGGTCGAGAAACTTCGCCATCGCCACTTCGAGATCCCGGTTGCACGGCACAAGGTTGAACGGCGTGTGCTCGGCCCGCAGCGTTGGATGATTCGCTGAGTGCGTCACCTGAAATGGCCGCCACGAGGACACCGCCGCGCCAGCGCCTTCTGGTCGCCGCTCCTCTTTGCGGGTTGTGCGCTCCAGAATCAGCGGCACGAACGTCGCCCGCACATGTTCCCGCACGTCGGCATCGGCGAGCCGGCTCACGAGCCGCTCATCGAACAGCGTCAGTTTCTCTTCAAAGAGAATCTCCGTGAGAAACGTTTCCAACAGCGGTGCCAGCGCCGCGTGCGCGCCGCGCAACCGCGTGATTTGTTCCAGTTCCTCGCGGAAGAAGGACACTGCACCGACGCCGTTGGTGAGCAACGGTAGGCGGATGTTCATCTGCTCCACCAATTCGTTGGTGATCAACGCGCGGCCTTCGTAATGGATTTCCTCCGAACGCGCCTCGCCTATGGGCAACCGCTGATAGCGCGCGAACTGCTTCCGCACGTCCTCAATCGTCAGCCCTTCAATCGTCGCTGTCCGGCTGAAACCCGCGCTCACCGTTGGCAGCTTGATTTCTAGCGCCGTGACATCCTTATGCTCCGGGTCAGGGAAAATCGTGACCGTCGTCTTCGGCACGTTCTCAACATCTATCGTCTCGATGAACAACCCTTCCTGCTGCAACTCCTGCTGGTAGAGACTGACGAACGCCGGATGCTCCACCACCGTCACCAACTCCGCCGCCTGGCCCGGTGGCGTCATCCGCCGCAGGCCGCGTCCCAGCGTTTGCTCCGGCAGGATGTTCGCTTTCGACGTGTAAGGCCGCAGCGGCACGATGGTCGTCACGTTCCGCACGTCCCAGCCCTCGCGCAGCATCAACACCGACACGATACACGAATAAGGATTCTGGTCGGAGTCAATCAGCCGCGATAGTTTGCGCAACTCCTTCAGGTCGTCGTCGCTGATCTCGCTCTCGCTTTCCTCGAAAACCGGATAGCCGTTCTTGCGACCGCCAACCCATTTGATTTTGCCTTTGAGGTTGGTGTGGAGGTTGAACGTCTTGCCGTTGAGTCCGGCAAAGAGCGGATCGCTGTTCAATCGCCGCGTGATCTGGTCTGCCGCCGTCGTGTCCTCGGTCATCACAAACAGCAGCGGTTTCTTGCCGCTCTTGTCCCACTCCTGCTGCGACTTCAGCCAGCGCGCGTAGCCGACCATCAACTGCTCTTGGTATCTCTCCGATGAGTCGCTACTGGCGCGTTCGATCCATTTCTTTCCGCGCCCGATGACCGGCGTCTTGACGATGCCGCCGTCCACGGCTTCGCCCAGCGGCGTGTCACAGACCACGTGCTGGAAAATCTGCCCGCGGTTGTCCTTGGGCGTGGCGGAGAAATCGAGTTGGGCCACAATCCCGCCGCCCGTGCGGCTCGCAATCGTTTCGTGCAGGAAAGCAATCGCCTCGTTCCACGCCGAGCCGGGATCCCACAAATGATGCGCCTCGTCGTTCATCACCATGATGCGCTCATGCCCCGTCACGCGCTTGCGCAACTCCTCGCTCGTGTCCAGCGCCTTCGCGCGCGACACCGTTGGCCCCATCCAGTCGTAAGTTTCCTCCTCGCGTTGCCGGCGGCTGGTGTCGTGCAGCCGGTGGATGTTCGTCAGGTAGAGCGTTCCGCCCGTCGCCGCGCCGCTCGCTTCATCCTGCAACACCACCGACATGTTCCAATCGCCGCGCCACGCCACCGGAATCAGCGGGTCTTTGTCGAAAATGTCCGGGCCGCCGTCGGCCGGTTTGAAATCCACCTTCAGCCGCTCGAACACCGTCAGGTTCGGCGCGATGACCACGAAATGCTTCGCCAGCGGCGAATCACTCTCCCGCAGCGCGTGGAAGTAGCTCCACACGATGGCGAGACTCATCACCTTCGTCTTGCCCGCGCCGGTGGCGAGCTTGAAGGCATACTTGGCCCAGCGATCTTCCTCTGGGTTCACGCCGAGCGCCGCCGTCTCCGCATCCGGCCCGCCGAACTCCGCCACCGTGCCGAGCAGCCGCCGGATGCCGCGCACTTCGTAGAGGTATATCAACGCCTCGATGGCCTCGCGCTGGCAGAAGTAATAGCGGAATGGCACGCGGCTGCCGTCTGCCAGCTCGATGAGATGGTCGCGCTCGAACCAGTGATGCAGCAACTCGCGCGTGGTGTCCGACGCGCCGGGATAATCCGTCTCGCGCCATTCTTTCACGAAGCGCCGCAGGTTCTGCGCGATCATGATGGGCGAAGGCCGCCGCCCTTTCTTGACCTGCGCGGGTTGTCCGTCGGCTTCCGCGCGAACGCGATGCTGGTTCGGCTCTTCGTGCGGCGCGAACAGCGGCTCCAGAGCGGCAAGGTTGATGATCGGCTCGCTCATATCCCCACCTCCACCGTGATGCTCGTGTCGCAGCCGAACACATCCACCACCTTCACGCAGGCCGTGTATTTGCCCGGCTTCGGATACTTGTCGAAGCCGGCGTCGCTCACCGTCTTCAGCGAGCGGTCTTTGCGCGTGCGGTAATCCTGCCAGTGATGCTCAAACGGCTTGCCTTCGTGCCAGTTGAAGTCCACCGCCCAGAAGTCAATGAAATCGAACCCGCTCTTGATGGCGCGCTCTTTCAACGCCTCCAGCTCCTTGCTCGGCACTTCGGCCAGAGACGGGATGAACTTCGTCAGCTTGATATCCACCGCTCGCGCGCCTTTGGTCTGGCGGCAAATCGCCTCGGCTTCCAACACCGCCACCTCCAAAAACGGCGGCGGACTGGTGCGGTTCTTCTCCATGATCTCGCGCGGAATCGGGATGAGCTTGATTTGCACGCCTTCGCTCGCTTCCAACTCGTGACAGACCAGTCGCAAATCCATCTCGAATTCCCACGCGAGGCAATGCACTTCCTTCGCGCCCGCCTCATGCGCGGCTCTTGCCACCGCTCGCACTTCGTCGCGCGTCAGGATGCTGTCAATGCCATCCACGAAAACAAACGCCCGGCCCTTGCGCCCGTGCAGCAATCCTTTCGCGTTCGGCAACAACTCGGCCTTGTAGAAGCCCAACACCACCTTCCGGTGCTCCTCGTCGGCGCCTTTGAGCCGTTCCTTCTGCCACCACTGCCGCTCGTAACGACCGAGGTTATAAACGTCGAATGCGCGATACGGCTTGCCCTCGTCGTGGAGCGTGCGTTGCAATTCAATCAACCGTTTGCGGCTCGTGTGAATGGCGAACCGCCCCAGATCGGCCATGAGCCAGCGCCGGCCCAATCGCTCCGCCACCGCAGCCGTCGTCCCGCTGCCACCGAAGACGTCCGCGATTAGACCGTCGTCAGGCGACGAGGCTTTGATGATGCGTTCGAGAAGGCCTTCGGGTTTCTGTGTGGCGTAATTAACCGACTCGTTTCCGCTTGAGGCAATCAGATTGATGTCATCCCACAAGTCGGACATGACAACGCCTTTGTTCCGTTCCAGATAATACTTTAGACGAGGCACGCCACCTTCCTTTGCCGGGAACACAATGAGTCCTTCACTGTAATACCGCTCAAGCTTTTCCGGTGTGGTCACCCAGTGCATTCCCGCTTTCCCTCGAGTGTTTGGATCAATGCCGCGCCATGTCTGGCCTGTCGCTCCATTCCTCTTCCCGCTGACGAGCACGGGAACAAGCTGATAGCAGCCGCGTTCATCTCGGTTCTGATAGAGATCCATCGACGCTTCAGAGAGCGCCTTGTATTGGAAGTTGAATCTGTAGAGGTCGGTCTTCCCGTAAAACAGCAACGTGTCGTGCGCACGTTTCCAGATCCGCCCGATGCTTGAAGTGTTTGAACTTCGCTGCCAGATCACCTCATTTACAAAGTTGTCTGGTCCAAAAACGTCGTCGAGGACGAGCCGCAGTGCTCCGCACATCCGCCAGTCGCAGTGAACGTAGATACTCCCCTCCTCGCTCAGCAGTTCCTTCATCAAGGAGAGCCGCTCGAACATCATGTGGAGATAGGAGTCCGTGCCTTTGCCCCACATATCGCGGTAGGCGACCATTTCGAGTGCAGACTGGTCTTTGCCAACGGTCTCCTTCTCATTGCCAATTGGCACGTCCATCGTGAAGTCCGCGCCGACATCAAACGGTGGGTCAATGTAGAAGAGGTCAACCTTGCCCTTGAACTCAGCCAGCAAGCTGGCCATCACCAGCTTGTTGTCGCCCCAGATGAGCCGGCTGCGGAAATCGTCGCGCCGTTTGCTTTGCTTGTCGAACAGCGCGAGCTGTCCCTCGGCTGCGGCGCGGCTGCGCGGCTCGTCAATCGTCTCAATCTTTTGCAGTGGCATGGCGCAGCCGGCGATGTCCACCGCGCGCCGATTGCCGTAGTCGTCGTATTTCCCCTCCCAAACCAATTCCGTCTTGAGTTGCGACAGCGGGTGCGGATTGTCGAGTCCGTAGCGGACCGTCGGAGATTTCTGTTTGTGGTTTTCAGCCATTGCGCGCCCGCGCAACTGCAACCACGGAACAGAAGGGGCGCGGACTCAACGCGCCCTGCCTCGATGCACCGCTAAGTGCCTGTCACAGAAAGCACGCCGAGCCGCGCCCGATGGGGCGCGTGCTCGGTCGGTTTCTGTGACGGGCTAGGAAAATTAGCGGTTTTCGAGGCAGCCCGTAGCCGAAGCTACGCAAAATTAGTTTTGTTTGTGTGTCGTTACTCGATAGTTCTTTGTTCTGTTACGGTGCGAGAGTGTAGCGGAGCGGCAAGGCAATGGGAAGCCACGGCGCACGTTGGGCTGAGTTGGGACGAACTGAGGCGGACGCGCCCGTTCAAAACGCGCGCTGGCTGTCGAGCAGGATGGTCGCGGGGCCGTCGTTGAT
>DYDC01000048.1 GCA_020718125.1 Methylacidiphilum sp.
AGAACGGGCCGTTTGGGCGATGCAGGATTGTATTTCTTGCGCCCTTTCAGGGTGCTCGTGGATTTGGGAACAAACCGGGGGGCTCGCAGACTCGACCCCCGGCTATGGTCTCTCAACCCTTCAGGGTTGAACGCCGGGGCCGAATCTCCGTCGAGTGGAGAGCAGGCGCACAGAGTTTAGGCCAATGACTCCCACCGTTTCCAGCGGCGTGGACCGAGTGGTTCCCCAATTTACTCCGCGTGTCTGTCCCATCGTGCCATCTCCAGAACCCCGGCAGACCAAACGGCCGCACTTGGTTGTTACCGGGCCGTTTGTAGCAGCCTTCGCCGTATCCGCGGCGGCTCGGCGTCTGCAATCCCCACGCGCGTCGGTTCTCGCGCAGCCGCGATTTCCAGGAGTGGACCGAGCCGGAACTGGTCTTCGCGCCGGACGAGGAAGACGATGCATGGGCCAAGCAGCCGGGCCAGCGCACCGAGGTCTATAACATGTCTGTCTTCCCGCACGCCGCAGGCTTCGTCGGGCTGCCCACCATCTTTCGCGTCACGGCTGCAAGACGCCCAAAGTCGGAACTGACGCCCGGCCAAAGCCCCGATGACGGGCCGATTGACGTGCAACTCGCCACCAGCGCCGACGTCCACACATGGAAGCGCACGCAGCCGCGTCTGAACGTCATCCCGCGCGGCGCGCCGGGAACATTTGCCGGTGGCTCCATCCTCGGCGTTTCCAGCGCCACCGTGCATGTGGGCGACGAGACGCGGGTTTATTACACGGCGATGACGACAACCCACGGCGGGCCGATGCCACCGAAGCGCCTCAGCATCGGCCGCGCGGCGTGGCGCCGGCATGGATTCGTCTCGCTCGATGCCACCGAACGCGGGCGTGTGGAGACGAGGCCGTTGCGGCTGAGCACACCGTCGCTGATCATCAACGCCGACGCCAGCCGGGGCGAACTGCGCGTGGCATTACTCGAAGCTGACGGTCGGCCCGTCGCTGGCCGCAGCTTGGAGGACAGCGAGCCGTTGCGCACCGATGCCGCACGCTGGACTGCACGCTGGCGCGCCGGCACGAGCGTGCCTGCGGATCGTCCGGTGCGCGTGGTGGTGGAAATGACCAGTGCCCGCCTCTTCAGCCCGTCGAGCGAATCCCCAATGGAAATTTCGAAATAAGCCAGCGCCTGCTCTGGCTGCCCGATCTCACGCCAGCCGGCAGCCGATGCAGCCGGAGGTCTTGAGCATGATGGCGCCGGTGGGGCAGACTTCGGCGGCGCGCTTGGCGGAGGTCTTCAGCGCCTCGGCCATCGGCTTGTCGAACGGGACGGTGATGCGCGCGCCGAAGCCGCGCCCGAAGAACGACACGCCGACGTCCTCGCCGGCGGCGATGGCGACCTGGATGCAGGCGCCGCACATGATGCACTTGCCCGGCTCGAAGATGATGTCGGGATGGGTCGTGTCGCGGGCGAAGTGGCGTTTCTCGCCGTCGAAGCGGTTCGGGTCCACGCCGTATTCCGTGGCGTAGGCGCGCAGGCGGCAGGGGATCGCCTTGCCGCAGCCGCAGCCGAGGCAGCGGTTCGGTTCCAGCGCGGCCACGTCGGGCGGGAAACCCAGCTCCACTTCCTCGAACGTCGCGAGGCGTTTCTCCATCGGCAGGTGCGGCATCGGCGCGCGCGGGGCCTGCTCGATGTCGCGGAAAAGCTCGGCCATCTCCTCTTCGTTGAGCTTGCCCATCAGGACGTTCACCGCCTCGGGCGCGCCGATGACGGACTCTCCCTTCAGGTGTTGGTCAATCGAAGCCGCCGCGAGCTTGCCGTCCGCGACGGCGCGCACCGCGAGGTCCGGCCCCGTCACCGCGTCGCCGCCCGCGAACACGCCCGGCAGGTTCGTCGCCAGGGTCCGCGGGTCCACCGCGATGCCCCACTTGGAGAACGCCATCTCGCCGGCGCTCTTCTTGTCGAAGTTCACCATCTGGCCGATGGCCGCGATGACGCACGCGGCCTCCACCTCGAACTCCGAGCCGGCCACCGGCACGGGCGCGCGCCGACCGCTCGCGTCGGGCGCGCCGAGTTCCATTCGCTGGCAGGTCAGGGTGAGCTTGCCGTTCTTCCGCTCAAGCTTCACCGGCGCGACCAGATACTCGATCTTGACGCCCTCTTCCTCGGCCGCCTCGACCTCTTCCCTGAGGCACGGCATCTCGCGCCGCGTGCGGCGGTAGAGCACGCGCACGTTCTTCGCGCCGAGGCGCACCGCGCAACGGCAGGCATCCATCGCGGTGTTGCCGCCGCCGACGATGATGGCGTCGTTGCCGATGGCGGGCGGCTGGCCGTCCTCGATCTTTTCGAGGAAATCCACCGCCGGCATCGCCAGTTCTTCTCCGGGACAGCCGAGACCGCGCGAGCCTTGCGCACCGACCGCGAGCAACACCGCGTCGAAGTCGCGCCGCAGTTCCTCCAGCGAAACGTCGCGGCCGAGTTTCCTGCCGAGGCGCAGCTCGCCGCCGAGGGCGCGGATCATGCCGACCTCGGCGTCGAGGACGTGGCGCGGGAGGCGAAACGACGGGATGCCGTAGCGCAACATGCCGCCCGGCTGCGGATGCGCGTCGAAGAGGACCGCGCCGTGGCCGCGCCGCAGCAGGTGGTGCGCGGCGGCCAGGCCCGCCGGTCCTGCGCCGACGATGGCCACGCGTTTGCCGGTCGCTTTTTCCTTTTTCGGCAGGTAGGGCGCGGGCGTCTTCCGGTCGGTGTCAGCGGTGAAGCGGTGCAGGTTGCGGATGGAGAGCGCGCCCTCCATGTCGCAACGGCGGCAGCGTTCCTCGCAGAGGCGCGGGCAGACGCGGCCGAGCGACGCGGGCAGCGTGAGGTCGTCGGTGACGATCTCGGCGGCGGCGCGCAGGTCGCCGGTGGCGACGCCGGTGATGAAGTTGGGGATGTTGAGCCGCGCAGGACAACCGGTTTTGCAGGGGCCGACGCAATCGCCGGTGTGGTCGGAGATGAGCAGCTCCAGCGCCGTCTTGCGCGCGGCGCGCACTTCCTCGGAATTGGTGGCGATCTTCATGCCCTCCGCGGCGGGCATGGCGCACGACGGCGAGAGGCCCGGCCGACCCTCGATCTTGACCGCGCAGATGAAGCACGACGCCGACGGGGCGAACCCCTCGACGTGGCAGAGCGTGGGGATGACGATCCCCAGCTTGCGCGCGGCGGCGAGGATGGTGGCGCCGGGCGCGACTTCGACCTTCTGGCCGTCTATGGTGAGGGAAAGAGTGCTCATGAGGGCGCGAAGGTCGAAGCCCCGAAGGCCGAAGGCCGAAGGAAGGCCGAAATCCGAAGATCGAAAATGTGGGCCATGCTGGTCATTTTCTCCAGATGCTGCCGAAGATTAGGTTGAGTTCTTTCGCTTCCTGCCAGAGGGTCCGAGCCTCTGGCTTCAGACCCTCTTCTGCGGTGGCGATCATTCGCAGCAAGAACATCGTCTCTTTCGATTCCTTGCGGCAGATGCCGATCTTCTGTTTGAATTCCTTGGTCGTGATCGAGTCGTCTGCCTCCGAGTAGTTGGCGCCGATGCTCGTGCCCGCTCCGACCAACTGGCCGATGAGGCGGTTGTTTGCCGGGCTTTGCGGAATCTTCTTTGCGAACCGGATAATCGCCTCCCCGAACCTGGCCGTGCGTTCGCCGAGGTTTGAGCTGAATCCCTTTCCCGGTTCCTCCCGTAAAACCATCGGTGCGGTCAAGTCCTCAACCGGCCAGTCCACGCCATCGCCATTTCGGACTTCGACCTTCGGCCTTCCTTCGGCCCTCGGCCCTCGGCCTTCGGCCTTTACCGCGGTCTTTGAATTGCATGTCGTCCCGTATCTCATCGCGCCTCACTTCACGTCTATCGCATCGTTGGGGCACGCCTTGCGGCAGGAATCGCAGCGCGTGCAGAGGCCCGTGTTGATGACGTGCCGCTCATACGGGACCATCGGGATGGCGTCCACCGGGCAGATCTGGGCGCAGAGCGTGCAGCCGGTGCAGTTCTCGTTGACGGTGTATTTGATGAGCGCGGTGCACTTGCCCGCGGGACAGCGACCTTGCAGGTGCGCCTCGTATTCGTCGCGGAAGTAACGGAGCGTCGTGAGCACCGGGTTCGGCGCGGTCTTGCCGAGGCCGCAGAGGCTGCCGGCGATGACCTGCGGGGCGAGCGCTTCCAGTTCTGCGAGATGTTTGCGTTTGGCGGTGCCGGCGCAGAAACGGTTCAGCAGCTCCAGCATCCGTTTGGTGCCGATGCGGCAGAAGGTGCACTTGCCGCACGACTGGTTTTGCGTGAACTGGAGGAAGTAGCGCGCAATGTCCACCATGCACGCCGTGTCGTCGAGCACGACCATGCCGCCGCTGCCCATGATCGCGCCGATGTCGCGCAACGACTCGTAATCCACCGGCGTGTCCGCGAGCCGCGCCGGCACGCAGCCGCCCGACGGCCCGCCCATCTGGACCGCCTTGAACTTCCGTCCGGCCATGACGCCGCCGCCGATCTCTTCGACGATCTCGCGCAGCGTGGTGCCCATCGGGATTTCGATGAGGCCGGCGCGGCGGATCTTGCCGGCGAGGGCGAAGACCTTCGTGCCTTTACTGGTCTTGGTCCCCATCGCGGCAAACTTCTCGCCGCCGTTGCGGATGATCCACGACACCGTCGCCAGCGTCTCGACGTTGTTGATGAGCGTCGGTTTGCCCCACAAGCCCGATTGCGCGGGGAACGGCGGTCGCAGCCGCGGCATGCCGCGCTTGCCTTCAATGGAGGCGATGAGCGCCGTCTCTTCGCCGCACACGAACGCGCCCGCGCCTTCCTTGATCGAGAACCGCAGCGGATAGTCCGTGCCGAGCAGCTTCTCGCCGATCATGCCGCGCCGCTCGCACTCCGCGAGCGCGGCGCGCACGCGGCGCAACGCGTTCGGGTATTCGTGGCGGATGTAGAAGATGACGTCGTGCGCGCCGATGGCGACCGCCGCGATGGCGAGGCCCTCGATGATGCGATACGGGAACGATTCGAGAATCATCCGGTCCATGAACGCGCCGGGGTCGCCCTCGTCGCCGTTGCAGATGACATACTTCACGTCGCCCGGCTGGCTGCGGACGATGCGCCATTTCTGGCCGGTCGGGAACCCCGCGCCGCCGCGGCCGCGCAGGCCGGACTTCTCCATCGTCTCGATGATCTGGTCGGGCGACAGCTCGCCGAGGCACTTGCGCAGCGCGGCGAAGCCGTCGTGGGCGAGATACTCGTCCAAGTCGAGCGGGTCGAGCCGGCCGTAGTGCTCCATCGCGATGTGGACCTGCCGCTCGAAGAACGCCTTCAGGCCAGGATCACGCTGGTCGGCCGGCGTGCACGCGGTCTTCGGCTGCGGCGCCTCGTCATCCACCAGCACGGTGTCCACCACCTGCGACAAGAACTGCGAGGCGCGGCGCGCGAGATTTCGCGGGCTGAAATGCGCCGTCAGCAGATCGCCGCTGTCGCCCGGCGTCACCCCGATATAGGCCGCGCGCGGCTTGCCGGGCGCGACCACCTCGACCATCGGCGTGCGGTAGCACGCCCCGACGCAGCCGACGCGCTTCACCCGGACCGGGGCGCCCGCCTTCGCGGCGCTCTCCTGCAACGCGTGGAAAATCTTGTCGGTTCCCTTCGCCGCGCAACAGGCGTCGAGGCAGACGTGAATCTCGCCGGCGTCGGTCGGGCGCTTCGGGTCGCTCTCGCACGGTTTCGCCGCGGCTTCGTCCTTGTTCGCGAGGAAATCCTGGATGGTGTCCGGCGCCTTCTCGGCCGTCATGTAGCCGAAGTAGCCCTCCTGGATTTTCGCGACGGGCGCGAGCGTGCAACAGCCGAGGCAGGCGACGCGCTCGATGGTGAATCGCTTGTCTCGGTCTGTGTGCGCGCCTTCCGGAATTTTCAGGTGGCGGCGCAGCGCGTCCTCGACCCGCTCCGCGCCGGCGACGTGGCAGGCCGTGCCGTGGCAGACGTGGACGATGTTCTTGCCGACCGGCTCATGCCGGAACATGTCGTAGAACGTCGCGACGCCCGTGACGCTCATCGGCGTGACCTGCGTCGTCTCGCACACGCGCTGCAACGCCTCCTCCGGCAGGTAGCCGTAGTGGTCCTGCAGCGCCTGCAGGATGGGGATGACCGCATCGGGCGTCTTCCCGATGCCGGCCACGGTCTGGTCGGTGAATGTCAGGTCAACCTCAGCCATGTCACTATTTCGCCGCGGCGGCGCCCTTCTCCCCGATGCAATAAAGATGTTTCAGACCTCGCATAAACAACTTGCCGCCGGCGAACGCCGGGCTGGCGAAAAACTTGTCGTCCATCTCGGTCCTGGCGAGCTGCTTGAACGCGCGCCCCGCTTCGAGGACGACCGCCGCGCCCTTGGTGCCGAAGATGTAGAGCTTGTTGCCGGCGATGCCGGGCGAGGACTGCACCTCCATGTTGAGGTCGTGTTCCCACACCTTCTTGCCGTCCTTCACGTCGTAACAGGTCAGCATGCCGCCCGTGTTCGCGATGAACACCAGTTCGCCGTTGCTGACCGGGCTGGTCACATCCGGGATGCTGTCCTCGGCGGCCCATTTCTCGTGGGTCTTGCTCACGTCACCCGCGCCGTCGGGCTTCACCGCGGCCATCTTGTTCGACGGGCTGATGAGGAGGACGAACCCACCCGCCACGATTGGCGATGGCGTGATCTCGCCGTCGAATTCCCGCGCGCGCCACAACTCGGTGCCGTCATTGGCCGCGTAGCTGATCGCCCACGGCACGCTGATCGTGATGATCTGCGGTTTGCCGGCGGCTTCGACCACGATCGGCGACGCCCACGACGCGGGCGCCGGCCGGCGCTGTTCCCACGCGATCTTGCCGGTCGCGCCGTCGAACGCATACATCTTCGAGCCGGACTGCGGCGAATCGCCTTGGTCAAGCTGCACGAGGACCTTGCCCTGCCACACTGCCAGCGACGTGGCGTGGCCGTAGGCGTTCTTCAGCGCGCCGAAATGCTTCGACCAGACCGGCTGGCCGTCGAGAGTCAACGCCGCCAGTTCGCCGCTCGCGAACATCACGTAAACCCGCCGGCCGTCGGTGGCCATCGTCGGCGCCGCGTAACCGCACTGCTCCGCCACCTCCGGCACTTTCGCGGGCGCGCCCGGCACGTTCTCGATGGCGCGCTGCCACAGGAGCTTCCCGTTGGCCGCGTCAAAGCAGAGCACTTCGCGCTTGAGAATGTCGCCGCCGCTGAGAAACACGCGATTCCGCCACACGATGGGCGAGTTGAACCCCTGCGCGGCCACGGGCGATTTCCACAAGATGCCCGCGCCGGTCTTGGTGTCCCAGGTCGGCGGCCCGTCGGTCTTCGTGAACCCGCTGCCGTCGGCGCCGCGGAACGACGGCCAGTTCGCCAGCATCTCGGCCGGCGTCGCCGCGTCCACGACGGGCACCGCGCCGGCCGCGCCGGCTTTGAAAATCTTCTCCACCTCGGCCTGCCGCGCCGGCACCGACGTGGTGATGGAGACGCCGATGATGGCAAACCCGGCCGCCACCAGCGCGCCGACCGCCGCGACCGCGCCGCGCGCCACGGCCAGTTCGCGAGCGGTCCGCGCCGCGTCATGCTGCTTCGGCATCGGCATCGGCGGCGTCTTGCGCAGCGACATCTCCCGCTTCGCGGCGAGCAGGAACATCAGCGCGCCGGCCAGCGCCAGCCACGCGCCGGCGTCGTTCAGTGAAAGCTGGTGGAAGTAGCGCTGGCGCAGTTGCAGGTCAAGCGCGCGGATTTGCCGCTTCAGCGGCTCGTCCTCGGGCGCGGCCAGCAGCTTGTCCTTCAGCGCCTTGACCTGCGGCGACTTCAGCGGGTTGTCAACGCCCAGCCGGAAGTGCCCGACGACCATCGCGCCGCAAACGACGACGCAGAACGCGCCGGCGATCACGGACGCCGTCCGCCACGTGCGCAGCGCACGCGGGTCGGCTTTCGACGCAGGCACAACAAAGTGAGAGGAGGCAGCGGTGGACATGGTCAGGTTTTCGCCGCCGGCGGTGGAGCCGGCGCGGAGGCCGGCATGAGGCCGCGGCGGACAAGTTCGTTCGGGCAAAACTCGAAGCAGCGCGCGCAGCCCACGCACGCGCCGCGATCCGGCTCGTAGTCGGTCCGCGTCCGGCGCAGGGAGAGGCTGATGAGCTTCGCGCCAATGACCAGCCCGATCCAGCCGCCGAGCAGCCAGCCGTTGCGGATGAACACGGCCCGCATCGCGGCGGCTTCGCTGACCAGTTGCTTGGGGTCCTTGTCGGCGCGCTTCAGGCGCAACAGGTCGGGATCCATCGCTGGATATTCCGGCGGCGTCTTCTGGTGGTGGAGCCAGTGCTCGGCCAGCGCGACGGTCGAGTGCAGTTTGGCCGCCGGCCCGGCCAGCAACGAGCCAACCCCGCCGATACCCACCACCAGCAGCGGCGTCAGCAGGAACAGCCGCACCAACCGCCGCCGCTCGTCGCTGCGCACCACCGGCGTCGCGGGTATGGACGGCTCGTTCAGCGCGCCGAACGGGCAGGATTGCTCACAGAGGCGGCACTGCGTGCAGTAGTCGGGCGTGGTCCGCACGCGCCACTTCGCGACGACGGAGGCGACGCGCAGCAGCGCGCCGTAGGGACAGAAGAACCGGCAGAACGGCCGGCCGATGAACATCCCGACGATGAGGAACACCGCGCCGATGGAGAGCATCAGGAAGCTGCCGGTCATGCGGAACATCGGCGCGAACGGGTCGTAGCGGCAGATGAGGAACGCGCTGCCGGTGGCCGCAAAGAGCAGGCCCGCGCCGAGGAAGACAAACGGAAGCACGCCGAGCGCGTGTTCCAACCACATCGGGATATTGACCGGCTTGACCAGCACAAGGTCCTGGATCGCGCCGTGCGGGCAGACTGCGGCGCAGAACGCGCGCCCGATGACCAGCGCGAACACGATCGGCGCGAGGCAGAAGATGAGCGCCGTCAACGGCACGGTGTAGCCGCTGTTGAAGAGCGCCAGCGCGACGTTTTGGATGGAGCCGATGGCGCAGATGCAGCCCTCGCGGTAGAAACCGAAGTAGAGCAACGAGAAGACCGACAACGCCACGATGCCTCTGCGCGAGCGCTTCTTCAGCGTGAGCCACGTCGCGAGTCCGAGCGCGCCCAGGAACACTGCGACATCCACGTATTGCATCACCAGCGCGCGGGCCGGCGGCGTGGTCGTGTCCGGCAGCTTGTAGCCGCTCTCGAACTCCGGCGGCGGGAAACGGAAGCGGCCCGCCGCTGGCGCTGCTTCTTCGGCAAAGCTGCAGACTGCGAAAGCGCAGAGCAGTAGAAGGCCGAGGGCCGAGATCCGAAGGCCGAAGGAAGGCCGAAGGTCGAAGGCCGAAAAGCTTGTTTTCGCCGGGGCCGGGTGGTTCGGCCTTCGGGTTTCGGATTTCCTTCGGCCTTTGGCCTTCGGATTTCGGATTTCCTTCATCGTCAGTGGCTCGTGGTTGACTTCAGCATGTAAGGATGGTCCACCGGCACGCGGCGGAAGGCGTCGCCGGCGCAGACT
Source organism: Methylacidiphilum sp. (assembly GCA_020718125.1). Taxonomy (GTDB): domain Bacteria; phylum Verrucomicrobiota; class Verrucomicrobiia; order CAIQCK01; family CAIQCK01; genus JACRKA01. The sequence continues at coordinate 9,547 of DYDC01000048.1, forward strand.
TTGGCGATGGAACATTCGTTGCAGTTCAGGCAGCGGTCATGCCGCACCTGGAGATAGAGCGAGCCGTTGCCGAACCGGTTGCAGCCCTCGACGCACTTCGCGCAGCCGATGCACAGCTTCTCGTCAATCGTGTATTCGTAATAGGGATCCTCGATGAACGAGCGTTTGATCGCGCCGGTCGGGCAAAGCTGGTTCTCGGCGGCGGTGCTCAGCGCGTTCGGCTCCGGCACGAAGTAGGCCGTGCAGAGCCGGCAGTAACCGCAGATGGCGTGCGTGTGGACGCACTTCACGGCCGATTGCTCCAGCACGCACGAGGTGGCGCAGAGGCCGCAGCGGACGCACTTCGCCGGGTCAATCTGCCAGACAAAGCCGTTGGAAGCGTGGCGGCCGGCCAGCAGGCCGACCAGCCCGCCAACGCCGACCAGCATCGTCGCGCGCGCGCCGTCGCGCATGAACTGCCGGCGGCTCACGGGCGGCTTCGGAGGATTGGGTTGGGGGTTCGTGTCCATAGCTCACGAACCTTTCGCTTCAGCCTTCCGTGCCATGACGCGGACGGTCCCGGAAACCGGGTCGAGGATGCAGACGCGGCCGCGTGAGTTCACCGTCGCGTCCAGCGCGCCGCGCAGGGGGTCGCCGCCCTCGTTGGCCTTGACGTTCTCGGGAAACGATTCCGCGCCGGCGACGACGCACTCGAACGCGCCGTCGTTCGCATAAACCTTCACGCGCGGGACGCCCTTCTCGCAGGTGACGATGCGGCCGTCGGGCAGCACGTCGAGCGCGATGGGATTGCAGCAGCCGCAAAAGCCGTCAATCGCCGCCGAATACCGCCCCCACGCCAGCTCGCGGTCGCCGTCGAAGGTGTAAGCCTCAACGAGATGCGAGCCGGGATTGTTCACGCGGATCAGGCCGTCGCGGTGAAGCGCCACGTCCAGATACGGGCTGGGGACGACGAATCCGGGGATGTTGCGCTCCTTGTCCTTCGCGCCGATGCGGCCCGCCACCTTGCCGTCGCGGTCGTAGCGCCACACGACGCGGTTGCCGCTGTCGGCGGCGAACACGTCCTTTTCGGCGACCGCCAGGCCGGTGATCCACGGCCGTTTCTCGATCACCTCCCATGAAGCTTTGCGTTGGCCCTTGGCGTCGAAGACCTCGACCTGATTGCGCGCGCCGGCGTAAATCGTGCCGTCCTTTGCCACCGCGACGCACTGGGCCGGCCCGCCCAGCGCGATCTCGGACTGCAACGCGCCGTCGCGGCTCAGGATGCTGATGTAGTTGCCCGCTGCGATGAGCAACTGGTCGTCGGCGCCGCACGCGATGCGGTGCGCCTCGCCACGCGGGCACTTGAAGCGCGCCGTTTCCTCGTAGGCGACCAGCTTCGGGTCGGTCTTCGAGAGCCGGCCCGTGTCGTATGGGAATGGATTCGCGTTCTTCTCGTTCGCGGCCACCGCGAGTTGCTCGAAGATGTCGAGTCCCGCGCCAACTGCCGCGAGCGCGCCCGCTGTCCGCGCGCCGCGCTTGAGAAAGCCGCGACGCGAGACGTCTCGCTCTGGTTCTTGTCCGTTCATGTTCCCCTCCGGTTCGCGGCGCCCTTCGCCGACAAGGCCGCGGGCAGTTCGCACTTGGCGAACAGCGCGCAGCCGCTGCAGATGCGCTTGTTGACGCACATCGGGTTTGGCAGCGTCACGCCCCGCGTCGCAGCGAGCAGCGCGCTGACAGCCGCAACCACCGCGAGCAGCGCCCATCGCGCCGCGTCGCGGACAAACTCGCGGCGATTGCCGCTTTGTGTCGTCAACCAGTTCATCATGCAGTCCCCACCCGATTTCACAAACCCGTCATATCCGTCACTTCGCGCCGACGTCAAGGCACACCATCTTCGTCAGGTCGCGCGCGATCAGCCTGCCGCCCGCAAGCGTCAGCGGCCCCCACGATTCGCGGCCCTTGAGCGCCTGCGCCTGCGCGAGCAGATTGAACCGCGCCGGCGTGGCTTCAATCAGGCTCAACTTGCCGGAGTCGTTGACGGCATAAATCAGGCCGCCAGCCATTGTGTAGGCGCCGAGGCCGAATTGCTGGCCGGAACCGCTCGTCCACCGCGCCTTTCCGTCAGTGTCGAGGCAGACAAACTGTCCATCCGGCCGGATGCCGTAAATGTGCCTGTCGAAATAAATCGGCGTCTGCTGCGTCGCGCCGAAGTCTTTCGCGTCGAGCTTGAACAGCTTCTTCACGGCGAACTTTTCGCCCTCGGACTGAAGCTGGATCATCATGCTGCCGGCGTCGTAGCCGCCGGAGAGGAAGATGCGGCCGTCTTCGAGGATGACCGGCGAGGGCACGTTGGCGATGCTGATGCGCCAGTCGGGCGTGTCCCAGAGAATCGCGCCGTCTTTCGCCGAGACGCCGGCCACACCGCCGCTGGCGCAATAGACACACATCCGTTTCCCGCCAAACTCCATCGGCGTCACCGACGAGTGCGTCATCTTCCACTTGCGCGGGTTCGGCGAGCGCCAGAGTTCTTTGCCTGTGGCGAGGTCCACCGCCAGCAACAGCGCGTCCTTGCCGCCGGGCGCGAGGATGACGGCGTCCTTCTCAATCAGGACGCACTGGCCGGCATACCACTCCGGCACCGCCGCGCCGAACTGGTTGACGAGATCGAGGTTCCAGCGCATCTCGCCCGTCACCGCGTCGAGGCAGACGACGTGGCACTTCGGCCCCATCGCGACGACGAACTTCTCCGTCACCGCCGGCATCGTGCGCGACATGCCGTGGTTGCGCTTCACGCGGAGCGGATAGGCGAACCGCCAGATCTCCTTGCCGTCGGCGAACGACAGGCACCGCAGCGCGTCCTGCTTCTGCGCGGCGTCGTAGTCCATCACATAGGCGCGGCCGTTGAGCACCGTCGCGGCGGCGTAGCCTTCGCCCAAATCCACCGACCACAGCTCGCGCGGCGCGCCGTTCCACAACCGCGCCAGCTTGCTCTCCGCGCTGATGCCGTCGCGGTTCGGGCCGCGGAAACAGGGCCACGCGCCGGGCAGATCGGCGGCGGGCTGGCCGTCGCCTTTGGTGAGCTTGCCAGCCAGGACGGGATTGCCTGAAGCGAGCGCCTCCAAGCCGGGAGGCACGTCGGTGCCGGGGATGCGCGGCGTCAGCCGCGCGTCGGGACCGCGCACGAGCCAGAGTGAGAGCGCGACGAGGCCGGCAGCCGCGAGTGTCGTGGGCAGCCGGGACAAAACCTTGTTGGCTTCAACCGTCTTCATCGCCAAAGCCGCGCGATGCTATCCGAACCCGATTTGCAAGACCACCCCGAAGTTCGCTGGAGAATCTAGTGTTGTGTAACAGCGTCGGCTTTACAGTGATTCGGCGGTGTGGCCCG